>JASFJH010000039.1:0-10858 GCA_050122215.1 Granulosicoccaceae bacterium
CCGTACCTGTCGTTCAAGTTCACTGGCGGCGCCAAGGGCGACAGCATCAAGATCAGCTGGGTCGACAACAAGGGTGAAAGCGCCTCCCAGGAAGCCAAAATCCGTTAAGCAAGCATTCACGGATTGACACCCGGAAGGCCGCGCAGTGCGCGGCCTTCTTTATGTACACAGCTTTGCCAGACTCGGACAATGCGTTTCCTGGCGATCCTGATTAGCTTGCTTGTGTAGGTGGGCAGAGACAATGCAATTGGCAGAAACCAAACAGGCCGTCACCCTGACGCCAGAATCTGAAATCAACGCGGTCGTGATCTGGTTACACGGTCTGGGTGCGGACGGTTATGACTTTGAACCGATCGTCACCGAGCTGGACTTGCCCGCTGGGCACGGCATCCGGTTTGTGTTTCCGCACGCGCCACACCGTCCAATTACCATCAATAATGGCTATGTCATGCGCGGCTGGTATGACATACGGGAGCCGGATCTGTCGCGCCGCGAAGACGAACCGGGGATCCGCGAGTCGGCGGCATTGATCGAGGCGTTAATCGACAGTGAACGCGCACGCTATGGTGTACATGCCAGCCGTATCCTGCTGGCCGGATTTTCGCAGGGTGGCGCGATAGCCCTGCACACAGGCCTGCGTTACCCGGAAGCACTCGCCGGCGTTCTGGCCCTGTCTACGTACGTGCCCCTGAGCGGTACCGTGGCAGGCGAGCGGCACAGCGCGAATCAACACTTGTCGATCTTCATGGCGCATGGCCGGCATGATCCGATCATTGCCCTGGCGCAGGCGCAGGCATCGCGTGAGCAGCTGGCACAGCTTGGTTACAGGGTTGACTGGCACAGCTACGCGATGGAGCACAGTGTCGTGCCGGACGAGATCGATGATATTGGCCGGTGGCTGCGCCAGCGGCTCGTCACTGACTGACTAGCCGTATTTCTTCCAGACCAGGATACGGTTATTCACCGGCATTTCGATATCATCGACGAGCTGCAGCGTGTTTTGTGCGGCAAGCGCTTGCAGATTATCGAGATCACGAATACCGCTGCCGGGATCACGTTGTTTTAACCACGCATCAAAGCGCGCATTGCTGTCGCTGCTATATTCACCGTGGTAGTTGAATGGACCGTAGACAGCGAGCAGGCCGTTGGCAACGAGCGTCCTGCCCGCCAGGCTGAAAAATGCCTCTACCGCGGGCCAGTGCATGATGTGCAGGCTGTTGGCGCTGAATATATAGTCATAGTTTGAGTCCCGCGCGCTTGTGGCGCGCACATCAAGCTCAAGCGGCGGCAGGACATTGGCCAGTGCTGCCTCGGCCAGCCACTGCCGGATGCCCGCATGGTTTGCCGCGAGGTCACTGGTCTGCCATGTCAGGTGTGGCAGGTGCCGGCCAAACCAGACCGCATGCTGGCCGGTGCCACTGGCGATTTCCAGTACGCTGCCCGGCGCAGTAAACAGCCGTTGCAACACGGTCAGGATAGGCTGCTTGTTTTGCTCACACGATTCGGCAAATGGCTTCATGGTTCAGTCTCGGCAAAAAGCCGCTGCCCTGTTCGGCAACGGCTTTTATCACCATGGATTGACCAGTACTAGTTGATGACACGCCAGGAACCATCAGGCTGCCGGCAGGCTGTGCCTTTGGCAACTTCGCGGCGACCCTCTATCATAACTTCGGTTGTATAGTCACGGCAGTAACCTTCAGCGGTTTTATAGGTATTGGTCGGCGTTACCGTGTAGTCACGATTGCTGTCCGGGTTATGCCAGCTTGAAGGTTCGTTGGTACGGTTGTGTTCGAGGCTTTCGTAAGCCCGGCGCTGGTCATTGGCATCCATACTGCGGCCGATCTTGCCACCGAGATAACCGCCGACCAGGACACCGGCAATCGTGGCCGCCGTTTTGCCACGTCCGCCACCGATCTGCGAGCCCAATACACCACCGACGACACCACCGACAACTTGCCCGGTGGTTTCGTTACTCGGCGCTGTCTGGCAGGCGGCAAGCGAGAGGCTCATGATGGCGACCAGTGCCGGGATGAAAAGCTGTTTGAGCATTGCATTGTCCTCGTGAAAAATGTGATGGCGGATTATTCCTCATATTAACCTGTAATGACTGCCAGGGTGAGGCGTGGTTCACATCACCGGGCGGTCATGGCCGCCTGCAGCAGCGCACGGCTTTCATCCATGTGTTCGATGCGGTGTTCGAGGATACGGCGGAACACCTCGGGATCCTTGATATGCGTAATCTCGCCCTCTTTCGGGAAGTGCTTGTCGTGCAGGCGGGATAGCCAGAAACGCAGGGCAGCGGCACGCAACATCACCGGCCAGGCAGCGATTTCGTCATCTGACACGGAGCGTTGTGCGCAATAGGCGCCGATCATGGCCTTGCTACGGGCCGGGTCGAGTGCCCCGCTCGCGGTGCTGCACCAGTCATTCACCGTCACTGCGAGGTCGTACAGCAGCACGTCGTTGCAGGCGTAGTAAAAATCAATAATGCCGGTGAGTTCCTCGTCGAGAAACAGGGCGTTGTCACGAAACAGGTCGGCGTGGATCACGCCACGCGGCAGCGTGCTGCCGCGGAAATTGCCCTGGAAGGCCAGTTCGGCATCGAGCATGGCGCGGTCATCAGCGCCGAGGCGGTCACCCAGCTTGTCGGCCGTTTCCCGCCACCAGTGTGGGCCGCGGTCATTGTCGCGATGCCCGGTAAACTCATGGCCGACCGCGTGCAGGCGGCCGAGCATGCTGCCGAGCGCGGCACATTGCGCCGGGTCGGGATGATCCACGGTGTAGCCGTTGAGGCGTTGCACGAGTGCCGCCGGTTTGCCCTTCAGGGTGCGCAGGTAGTTGCCATCGTTGTCGGCAATCGGGTGTGCGCTGGGCACCTCGTGCTCGGCGAGAAATGCCATAAGGTCAAGAAAATACGGCAATTCCCCGGCAGTGAGTTGCTCGAACAGGGTCAGGACGAAACGCCCCCCCGTCGTGGTGACAAAATAATTGGTATTCTCGATGCCGGCAGTGATACCGGTGAAGTCGATCAGTTCACCGACGTTGTATTCAGCGAGAAAGGCCGTCAGATCGGCCTCGTTAACGCGCGTATAAACTGACATAACTATATGTTTTTAAAGATATGTAAAAGGCTTACCAGCTGAACAGTATCCATTGCGGAACATTCGGTGTGCCTTCAATATCACTCTGCCGGGTTTCCAGTACCCCGTCACCATCCTTGTCGATCAGGTAGTAGGGCGCGCCACGTTTCGGTGTGATCTTGGTCGCGTAGACCCGGCCATTGATACTGTACTCGGTGATGGTCTGTTCGCCCTTGTCGATGATCGTGACCTCGGGTTCAAGGCTCTCGCCACTTTGCACAGCGGGTGGCGGCGGCGGCGCGAGCGAGTCATCTGTATCAATTGCCAGGGAGATACCCACTGCGACGAGCAGTGAGGAGGTCAGTCCGATCAAGAGCGTCTTTTTCATCATTTTCATCACCTGAGTATACATCATGGCGTTACAATTCGAGCATGATGGCGGCTTCTTCGGCCGACGGCTCGAAGCCGCGTGCGCCGTAATGCTCGAAGATGGCATCGATAACCCGCTGTGGCTCATCGATGACCCGGAACAGGCTCAGATCCTTGGCATCAATTGTGCCGGCCGGGATCAGCGTATTGCGCAGCCAGTCAAGCAGGCCTTGCCAGAACTCGCTGCCGACCAGGATGATGGGAATGCGGCGGGTCTTGCCGGTTTGCACGAGGGTCAGGATCTCTGCCAGTTCGTCGAGCGTGCCGAAGCCGCCCGGCAGCACCACGTAGGCCGAGGCGTATTTGACGAACATGACCTTGCGTGAGAAAAAGTGCCGGAAATGCAGCGGAATGTCCTGGTAGGGATTCGCAACCTGCTCGCGCGGCAGCTCGATGTTCAGACCGATACTGGGTGATTTGCCGGAATAGGCCCCCTTGTTGGTGGCCTCCATGATGCCGGGACCACCACCACTGACCACAGAAAACCCGGCATCCGAGAGCAGTCGGGCTATTTCCTCGGCCAGCTTGTAGGAGGCATCATCGGGGGTAGCACGGGCCGAGCCAAACACGCTGACGGACGGTTTGAACCGCTCGAGGCGATCAAAGCCCTCGACGAACTCGGCCATGATCTGGAAAATTTTCCATGATTCACGGGTCAGCTGTGCTTCACTGATGGGGGCCAGTCCCGGTTGTGCCAGTTTGTCCTTTTTATCCATTACATATGCCTTGTACGGTTGCGGTGACAGGCATGGGTCGAATCCGACATAATGTTCCGCACCATAATGCCACAATCATAACCTGATCCCCGGCCAAACATTAAGCGTATTCTTTATATCAGACATGTCCAATTCCAAACCGTTCATTCTTGTCGATGGTTCCTCGTACCTGTACCGGGCCTTCCATGCCATGCCCAACCTGAGCAATTCCGAGGGCATGCCGACCGGCGCCGTGTATGGCGTGGTGAATATGTTGCGGCGCCTGCTGCGCGAATATGACCCTGACTACATGGCGGTGGTGTTTGATGCGAAGGGCAAGACCTTTCGTGACGAACTCTATGATCAGTACAAGGTACACCGCCCGCCCATGCCCGATGAACTGCGCCGGCAAATCGAGCCGTTGCATGCCATCGTCAAGGCAATGGGCCTGCCGCTGCTGATCATCGACGGTGTCGAGGCCGATGATGTGATCGGCACGCTCGCAAAACAGGCCAGTGAGGCCGGTATGCATACGCTGATCTCGACCGGTGACAAGGACATGGCCCAGCTTGTCAATGAGCAGGTCACGCTGGTCAACACGATGACCGACACGGTATCGGATATAGAAGGAGTGCAAGACAAGTTCGGTGTGCGCCCGGACCAGGTCATTGATTTCCTGGCACTGATCGGTGACACCTCGGACAACATACCGGGTGTACCGAAGGTCGGGCCGAAGACCGCGGCGAAGTGGCTGAAGGAGTATGGCACGCTCGAGGCGATTATCGAAAACGCCGATGCGATCAAGGGCAAGATCGGCGAGAACCTGCGTGCCAGCCTTGAACAGTTACCGCTGTCGAAGCAACTCGCCACGATCAAGTGTGATGTTGCGCTGGAGAACACGCCGGAGCAACTTGTGCGCAGTGAGCCGGACAATGCGGCACTGACGAAGTGGTATGGCCAGCTTGAATTCAGGACCTGGCTGGCTGAACAACTAGAAGGTGCGACGCCGGAAGAAGCCCCTGCCCGGGTAACAAGTCAGTACGCGACCATCCTCGACATGCAAACCCTGCAGGCATGGTTGAAGAAACTGCAAAAGGCCGGGCTGTTTGCCTTTGATACCGAAACCACGAGCCTTGATTACATGCAGGCGCAAATTGTCGGCATATCATTTGCGGTTGACGGCGAAGCCGCCTACGTGCCGCTGGCGCATGACTACGAAAATGCCCCCGCCCAGCTCGACCGGGAGGAAGTGCTGAACGCCTTCAGGTCGCTGCTTGAAGATCCGGACACACCGATTGTTGGTCATAACCTCAAGTATGATCGCAACGTCCTGGCCAACCATGGCATTACCCTGAACGGCATTGCGCATGACACGATGCTCGAGTCCTATGTGCTAGACAGTACTGCGAGCCGCCATGATATGGATTCGCTGGCGCTGAAATACCTGTCGTATAAAACCATCAGTTTTGAAGATGTTGCTGGCAAGGGCAAGAAGCAACTCAGCTTCAACCAGGTCAGTATTGATGAAGCATCGCCGTATGCGGCGGAAGATGCCGATGTCACCTTGCGCCTGCACAATACCTTGTGGCCCAGATTATCTACTGAAAAAAGCCTGAAGAAGGTCTATGAAGAAATCGAATTACCCTTGCTCAAGGTATTATCCGATATGGAGCGTACCGGGGTATTGATTGATACGGATATGCTGGCGACACAAAGTGAACAACTGGCAAAACGTTGTGATGAGATCGTACAGCAGGCGTATAAAGAAGCCGGTGAAGAGTTCAATCTCGGTTCGCCGAAACAGATCCAGCAAATCCTGTTTGAGAAGCAGGGCTTGCCGGTCATACAAAAAACCCCGAAAGGCCAGCCTTCCACGGCAGAAGGTGTCTTGCAGGAACTTGCCGAACAGGGCCATGCATTACCCGGCCTGATCCTCGAGCATCGCAGTATGAGCAAGCTCAAGTCGACCTATACCGACAAGCTGCCGCTCATGATCAATGCCGATAGCGGCCGCGTGCATACCTCGTATCACCAGGCCGTGGCCGCGACCGGACGCCTGTCATCCAGTGACCCGAACCTGCAGAACATTCCGATCCGTACCGAGGAAGGTCGGCGCATCCGCCAGGCCTTTATTGCGCCGCGCGGCTATCGCGTGGTCGCGGCCGACTATTCACAAATCGAGTTGCGCATCATGGCGCACCTGTCGGGCGACGAGGGCCTGCTGGCTGCCTTTGCCCAGGGTGAAGACGTGCACCGTGCCACGGCGGCCGAGGTGTTTGGCGTGGCACGTGACAAAGTGACAAATAACCAGCGTCGCAGTGCCAAGGCCATCAATTTCGGCCTGATTTATGGCATGTCGGCATTTGGCCTGGCGAAACAACTCGGTGTGGAACGTGGCATGGCGCAGCAATATATCGATCTGTATTTCACGCGGTATCCCGGCGTGAAAAGCTTTATGGATGAAACCCGGGAACGGGCCCGGCAAACGGGTTATGTCGAAACCGTGTTTGGCCGGCGCCTGTACGTGCCGGATATCAAGGCCTCGAACATGCAGCGCCGCCAGTATGCCGAGCGTACCGCGATCAATGCGCCGATGCAGGGTACGGCCGCCGATATCATCAAGCGCGCCATGCTCGCCACGGCAGACTGGATGCCCGGTTCCGGGCTTGATGTAAAAATGATCATGCAGGTCCACGATGAACTCGTGTTCGAGGTCAAGCACACGGATGTCGAGCAGGCGACAAGCGGCATACGTGACTGCATGAGCGGTGCCGCAGAACTCGCGGTGCCACTCATCGTCGATGTCGGGGTGGGTAAAAACTGGGATGAGGCGCACTAATCAGCACGAGGTTGCCGATAAAAAAATTCAATCAGAGCCGGGGAACATTTTTGCCCGGCAGGCGTCTTAATTAATGTGCAATGATTGCACCTTTTCTGTTCTACCTCCCTGAATGGAAAAGTCCGGCAACCCCCCCTAAGCCATTAGGACGCCGGATATGATTGCCCCGGACAGCCCCTCTGCCGGGGCTTTTTTTATAGTTTTCAGTCCTGAAACAAAGTAGTCAGTCATCAGTCATCAGTCATCAGTTGTCAGTAGTCAGTGTTTCCCTCCTTCTGGATGGGGAGGGTAGGGTGGGGGTGATGAAGAACCTAGTGCTTCACCCTCCCCCTACCCCCCCTCCCGTCAAGGGAGGGGGGATACAATATATTTAACTGTCAACTGCCACGCATAGAATCCCTCCGGGCTTCACCATAGAACCCTGCGGGTTCATCATGGCTACCCTACCCATCGTTCCGATGGGTCAGGGCAATTATGCTGTCTCGCAGAAGCCTTTCAGGCTTCATTGCGCTGTCTCGCAGAACTCTATCGAGTTCATTGCGAGTACCCTACGCTTCCAGCGTCAGGGTAACCTCACCCGTCCCGGGTCGAGGCAACTGCCCACTTATTCCAGCCACGCCTCGATATGTTCACGCGCCTCGTCGAGCCCGGTGTGTTTCAGCGCGGAGAACAGCTGCACGCTTGCGTCAATCCCGTATTTTTTCTGCAGGTCGCGCTGCACGCCGAGCAGCGTGTTTTTCGCCGCGCCGTGCTTAAGCTTGTCGGCCTTGGTCAGCAGGATGTGCACGGGCAGGCCGGCATGTGCCGACCACTCGAGCATCTGCAGGTCAAACTCCTTGAGCGGGTGACGGATATCCATGACCAGCACGAGTCCGCGCAGGGCCTGGCGGTGTTCGAGGTATTCGGCCAGTGCCGCCTGCCAGTGGCGCTTGATGGCCTCCTTGACCTTGGCATAGCCATAGCCGGGCAGGTCGACGAGACGCCGCTCATCATCAATGGCGAAGAAATTGATGAGCTGCGTGCGGCCAGGGGTCTTGCTGGTCCGGGCCAGTGCCTTCTGGTCGCAGATGGCGTTCAAGGCGCTGGATTTACCGGCATTGGAGCGGCCGGCAAAAGCCACCTCGGCCCCTGTATCAGGCGGACAATGTTTCAGATCCGGGGCACTTTTATCGAACCGGGCTTGTCGAAGTATGGACATGGTACTCGTCACGGGTTGTCAGGTGAGCTGCCGCGCATTGCCCGGCAGACATGAATGAGACGCGTAATTTACTGTATTTACAGGTAAAATACCATGATCAGGAGGGGTTCGGGGAGCAGCGCAGGTTTGCTCTTGGCGGTCGTCTCTGGTATATACTCATGCCGTTTATGCCCGGCCCAGGGTCAGGCAACCATACTCATGGTCGTGGTCCGCAAGACGGCGACCGTAAATATCAATATTGCCGGCTAACCCGGCGCATCCAGACCCCGATAGGGACAGGAGTAGAAAAGATGAAGATTCGTGCAATCGTTGTTGCAAGCATGTTTCTGGCCGCCGGTGCGGCTGTTGCCGGTGATGATCTGAAAAAGGGCAAAGCTGTCTATGACGGCGCCTGTTTTGCCTGCCACGCGGCGGGTGTTGCCGGCGCTCCGAAGGTGGGTGACAAGGCTGCCTGGGCTGACCGTATCAAGCAGGGTATGGATGTAATGAAGAACCATGCCATCAAGGGCTTTACCGGCAAGAGCGGTGTCATGCCGGCCAAGGGTGGTCGCGCTGATCTGGCAGATGCCGATGTTGCTGCCGCTGTTGCCTACATGGCTGAACAGAGCAAATAAGAAACCCAAGGATTTAGTGCAATGAAAAAACTCGCAATCAGCCTGCTGTTGTTGGCCGGTGTATCAACGGCGTTTGCAGGCGGTGACCCGGTTGCCGGCAAGACCAAGGCGGCCTCATGTATTGGCTGTCATGGTGTCGATGGCAACAGTGCCAACCCGGACTGGCCATCACTCGCCGGCCAGGGCGCACCCTACATTGCCAAGCAGATCGCTGACTTCAAGTCGGGGGCGCGCAAGGACCCGACCATGACGGCGATGGCCGCAGGGCTGCCAGACGCCGATGTTGCAGATGTCGCGGCGTTTTTCGCGAGCCAGAAGCGCAATATCCTCGGTGCGGACAAGGCCATGATAGAAATGGGCAAGCAGATTTACCGTGCCGGTATCAAGGACAAGAACGTTGCGGCATGTGCGAGTTGCCACGGCCCGACCGGTATCGGTAACCCGGCGGCGAAGTTCCCGGCCCTGTCTGGCCAGCATGCCAAGTATACGACCAAGGCGTTGAAGGACTTCCGCAGTGGTGCCCGTGGCAATGACCCGCAGAAGATGATGCAGACTGTGGCAGCCAGATTGAGCGATAAGGAAATCGACGCGGTAGCATCATACGTTGCCGGTTTGCACTAGACGCTATTGCCACAGACCGGAAAAAAGGGTGGTGATCTGACCACCCTTTTTTTTGCCTCGTAGTACAGACACAGTTCGTACGGGTATGTTACTTGCTTGCCGGGGTGGGACTGCTAACATGACGGCCCCGCTGTAGGTAATACCTGAGATGAGTTAAGTTGGAAAAGCAAACCAGACAAGCGCACCAGCATGGCATAGGCCGGATTCTGCTCGAGTTTCTCGGCTCGATGAACCTGGCGATCACGGTGCTCGTCGCTATCGCGATTGCCGCCGTGATCGGTACGGTGCTGCAACAAAACCAGGCCTACTCTGCCTACCAGATCGAGTTCGGGCCGTTCTGGTTCGATGTGTTCAAGACCCTCGGCCTGTTCGATGTGTACAAGGCATGGTGGTTTCTTGGCCTGCTGGGTTTCCTGTTGTTATCGACAAGTGTTTGCGTGTATCGCAACGGCCCGACCATGCTGCGCGAGATGCGCCAGTACCGGCTTAACGCGAAGCGCAATTCGCTGCGCACCATGCATCATGCCGTTGACTGGCAGGTTGAACCATCACTCGAAGAAGTCAGCAGCACGGTCAGCGAGTTACTCAGCTCACAGCGCTATCGCGTGCGCAGCAAGCAGCACGAGGATCACCTTATTATTGCCGCGATGAAGGGCGCGTCGAACCGGTTGGGTTACCTGTTCACGCATATCGCGATTGTCGTGATCTGTATCGGCGCACTGCTCGATGGCAACTTGCCGCTGAAGATTGCCGAGATGCGAGGCCAGATCAAGATCGAAACCCGTGACATTGTCGCCTCGCAGGTGCCGAAACAAAGTGTGATTGGCGTCGATAACCCCTCGTTTCGCGGTTCGGTCAATGTTGCGGAAGGGCAAAGTGCGAGCATCGTGTTCCTCAATATGCGTGATGGTTACCTCGTGCAGGAACTGCCTTTCCGGATCGAACTGAAAGATTTTCGTATCGAGCATTATCCGACCGGCCAGCCGAAGTCGTTTGAAAGCGATCTTGTGATCTACGACGATGACCTGGCCGAACCGCTGGCAAAGACTATCGCAGTCAATTATCCGCTCATTTACAAAGGTTACGCCATCTACCAGGCCAGCTTCAGTGATGGCGGCTCGAAGCTGAAGATGCGCATGTGGCCGTTGTTCGATAGCGAGCTTGAACAGCTTGAACTGAATGGCGAGGTGAACGGGAATATCGCGGTCAGTAGTCCGCGTGGCCCGTTGACCATCGAGCTGACGGATTTCCGCCTGTTCAATATCAACCCGGTTGAAAATGAGCAGGGCAAGATCGAGCAGAAAAACTATGGTCCGAGTTTCAGCTTCAAGCTGCGCGATGACACCGGTCAGGCCAATGAGTTCATCAACTACATGTCGCCG
>JASFJH010000040.1:0-10843 GCA_050122215.1 Granulosicoccaceae bacterium
GGCAAAACAGGCATAGCCGGGTCCACCCTCGACGAGGTCTTCACGGCCGGTACCCGTATACAGGCCAAGCCGCTCGCTCGACATATCCAGTTGCCATATCTGGTGGCAGCCGGCCATGGCGATGTAGAGGATACGATTGTGATAGGCCAGGTCCCATGGCGAGTTCAGGTTGGCCTGCCGGGGATCTGCCCAGGTCTTGCCGGCTTCGGCTGGCTTGCCCTGTTTACCGGTGCCGGCGACGGTTTCGACATCGTAGGTGGTCAGGTCGATTTTACGCACCGCATGATTACCCGCATCGGCCACAAACAAATGCCCGTCGACCAGGCACATGCCCTGTGGCATATCAAACGATGCTTCTGTTGTGTTGCCATCGACGAGTGCCGGCGTGCCGCCACCGAAAGCGCGCAGAATCCGCCCGTTGGGCATGCATTCGAGCACCCGGTTATGCCCCGTGTCGGCGATGAACAGGCGCCCCCCTTTTGCCATGAGCTTGCCGGGAAACTTTAGCTCACCCGCGGCTTCGTGCTTTACGTTCGGGGTGAAAGCAGTTGTGGCTTGCAGGCCTTTTTTATCGGCTTCCTGTAGCGTCTTTTCAATCATCTGGTCGAGTTGCTTGCGTCGACCTTCGCCGCGGAGCAGTCCAACGATATAGCCTTCCGGATCAACAAAGATGATCGAGGGCCATGAGTTGATGGCGTATTTTTTCCACAGTCTCAGTTCGGGATCATTAATGACCGGGTAGCGAATATAATTGCGGCTGATGGCCTTTTGTACATTATGGCCAACGCGCTCATTCGGAAACTTCGGCGAGTGCACGCCGATCACCATGAGGTGATCGCCATACTTGCGCTGCAGCCATGCAAGATCCGGCAGCGTATGCAGACAATTGATGGAAGAATATGTCCAGAAGGCAAGTAGCACCACCTTGCCGCGTTGCTCGGCAAGCCGTACTGGTCCGTCTGTATTAAACCACTCCAGGTTTTCCGGTAATTCCGGCGCCCGGATCCGTGATGCACTCATCGTTGTTTGACAGGCACCCGCGATACGTGGCGAGACACCCTTTATCCCCTTGTTCTTCCCCTGAAGCTTTATCCTACACCCTGAAATGAATACACGCCAGACGGTTGCCGATATGCCCTGACGCGGCATGATGCGGGTATGGCAGAACCGGAAGTTCAACAACTGCTCGAACAGGAACGCGATGCAATGGCACCTGGCCAAGCAGGTAGCGAATACTACTCGAATACACCCTGCATGCTGTTGTCGTCGATCATGCCGTGACGCATTGCCAGGTGGGTGAGTTCCACATCGCTTTTGACATCGAGCTTTTCGAACAGGCGATAGCGATAGGTACTGACAGTCTTCGGACTCAGGCAAAGTTTTTCAGCAATATGCTGGATCTTCAGGCCCTGGGTCACCATGAGCATGACCTGCAGTTCACGTTGCGACAGGGCATCAAACGGTGATTTGTCACTGCCGGGCAACATGGTCAGCGCAAGTTGCTGCGCCACATCCGAACCGATAAAACGCTTACCGTTTGATACGGAACGAATGGCCTCGATGATCTCCTTAACCGCACAGCCCTTGGTCAGGTAACCTGCCGCGCCGGCCTTGAGTAACTGGGTGGGGAACGGCTCATCGACATGGATGGTCACGACGATGACTTTCAGGCCGGGATCGATTTGCAACAGCTTGCGGGTGGCTTCCAGGCCGCCTATCCCCGGCATATTGACGTCCATGAGCACCACGTCGGGCCGCTGATCGCGCACGAACCTGACAGCCTCCTCACCGCTGGCGGCTTCTGCCAGGACATTGATGTCATCGACATCATCCAGCAGGCGCCGAATCCCGGTCCGTACAAGTTCGTGGTCATCCACGAGCAGAACATTAATCATTCTTCTGGCATCTCCCTGTCACCGTCATTCTGAATATCGACATCAATTATTGATTCGGCAGAATGTCCGTAGCGGGTTGTTCTTTATTTTACAGATGTAGGATATAACCTACATGCCCGTCAGACAAGTAGTACAGAAGTACTAGGTTTTGTAATCACGGCCAGGGATTTGAACCAATCAAATACGTAATGGCGGGACAGCCCCTCCCCTTCCACGGTGAGGAGGAGCATGCTTTTTCAACGCCCACCCTGAATGACACTCCCCTGCAGGCCGGCACAGGAATACAGTGACGTGTACCGACAGCAGCTTGTCGGATTACGCTCGCTTTGCTCACTAATCCGACCTGCGGGGCTGGCGCGTGCTGGCCATTGTTTCCAAGCCGTCATCGAGTCTCGGGTTGGTCTTTGTTGAAGCGTGCAAGACAGCAAAAGAAATCGAGGCAACTAACCTGGTTTAATCCGGCTTAGTCATCCATCGATTTCTCAATCATTGGTATTTTTACATAACTTTCTTTCGGGATATACGCTGTTGCTGCTTTACGTGCTACATCCGCAATATTGCTAAATCCCTCCCGCAATACTACCTGTAGTAGAAAATCCGAATTACAGTCATATTCGCGGCAGGTCTCCGGCCGTGTCTCCCAAATATCACAGCTCCAGGTTTCACGATTCTGGTGTATACAAATCCCCGACTCGTCCTTGTCGACAAAACCCTTAGCCGGCGTATGCCCATCGGAGCGCCCCATCTCATGTGGTTTAAGACGCACGAGTAACCGGCAACAAAACGTGGCACAGCCCATCTGCCTGCCCGCTTCACAATCGACAAAGACTGTTTTGGTGTCGTCTTCCATAATCATCCCTGTCATCCAATCCCTTACAAAATATAGCAGATTTTTTTCTCATCATAGATTGATTCAGGAGGAGCTGGTGGCAACTTACTCTTTCCAGGGTTCGCCCCCCTGCGCTTCGCAGCACCTGCACTTCCTTGTGCATTGGGACAGGGATTAAACGGTTCGAATCCCGTATTCTTCATCAACCAAACAAAAAAGGCCCCTGATGGGGCCTTTTTTGTTTGATATGGCGGATGCCCTGACACCGGAGGTGTGGGGTACTCACAATGAACCCGCCAGGGTTCTGTGAGGGACAGGGATTATTCGGCCTGCGGCCTCACCCCTACGGGGCCGTCGTCGCCCATTGTTAATGGTCTCCGACGTTGTTCGCGGCTTACGCCGCTCGCTCGAACGCCTTATATTTTTTCCAGGGTTCGAATCCCTGCACTGCCTGGTAATCAATCATTAAAAAAGCCCCAAAAATGGGGCTTTTTTAATGATATATGGCGGAGGGACAGGGATTCGAACCCTGGAAGGGCGTTAACCCTTGCCGGTTTTCAAGACCGGTGCTTTCAACCGCTCAGCCATCCCTCCGGTTGAGGCGCGCATTCTACAATACTTCGGGCGAACTGTTGAGTGTTTTAACTGTCTGAATTGATGTAATTCGCACAGGAACATGAGTTTACGAAGACTGCACTTGATATTTGTCCCGGCATAGGTATTCTGGGCGACAATCTGTTAAGTTGTTTCCTGAAAGTTTTGAGTAATTACTTATAAAACAAAGGGCTATATGCACATGAATCCGAATGAACGCATTCTGACACAAACCTCCGAGTCGGTCCTCGCGACGAACAAGGTGATTCGTAACACGTACCTGCTGTTATCGATGACCCTGCTGTTCAGCGCACTGACCGCCGGGATCAGCATGGTCCTGAATTTGCCGCATCCGGGCCTCGTGATCACGCTCGTGGGCTATTTCGGCCTGCTGTTCCTGACCAGCAAGCTGCGTAACAGCGTCTGGGGCATTGCCAGCGTATTTGCCCTGACCGGCTTCATGGGCCTGACCCTCGGGCCGATCGTCAATGCCTATCTGCACATGTTCAGTAATGGCCATCAGCTCGTGATGATGGCGCTTGGCGGTACGGGTGTGATTTTCCTCGGCCTGTCCGGTTATGCCCTGACCACGCGCAAGGATTTCAGCTTCATGGGCGGTTTCCTCATGATTGGTATCCTGGTGGCCTTCCTGGCCGGTCTGGCCGCCGCGGTGATGCCGATGTTCGGGATCAGCCTGCCGGGCCTGGCGCTGGCGGTTTCGGCCATGTTCGTCCTGCTCATGGGTGGTGTGATCCTGTATGAAACGAGCCAGATCATCCACGGCGGCGAAACCAACTACATCATGGCGACCGTGTCATTGTATGTTGCTATCTATAACCTGTTCCTGAGCCTGCTGCACCTGCTCGGCGCGCTCGCCGGCGAACGGTAGTCGCCCGGCGGCTCATTCCGGAAAATAAAAACCCCGCTCTGCGGGGTTTTTTATGCCCTGACGCTGAAAGCGTAGGGTACTCGCAATGAACCCGCCAGGGTTCTGCGAGCTGTAATAAAACATTCTATTCTGCATCTGTCTGTTTAGCGGCCTTTTTCAGGCCCAGCACATCCTTGATCAGACGTTTCAGGTTGCCCATATGCTTGGGCAACTCGTAGTCCATGATGTGCTCGAGCACCCACTTGCTGTCCGTGCTGGCCATCACGTCGGCGATAAAACTGCCGAGCAGGCGCTTGAACGCGTAGCTCGGCCCCTTTTCCTCATCGTAGTCGCATTCGGCATATTCACCCAGCCGTGCATTCAGGCGTGACACGAATTCATCCCGGTAGTCGCCCGGGCCCAGCAGATCTTCCTTGTTGCTGATCATCATGTTGAGCAGATCGGTCGCCAGCGCCGTGACAAATTCGGTGCGCTGTTCTTCGGTGATCTTGCCATACACCATGCGATCCGCCACGGCGATCATGTAGGCAATGATTTCACTGAAAAAATCGATGACCTGGCTGTCTTCACCAAAGCGATAGCCCTCTTTTTCCATGTTCGCATAGATCTCCTTGGTGAGCTTCCAGATATTGAAGGCAATCACCCCGGCGAGATCGGTCATGGTTTTTTCCTTGCGCGACCCCTCAATATTGCGCTGGCTGCGCTTCGAGCGGTGCCAGCGGGTTTTCATGCGTACAGCCATAATTGCGGTTCTCCTGAAAATCGGGGTAAAACGGGGAATCGGGCCATGTCCCCGTCGTTACAGCGCCGAGGATCTTAACTTGAATCGACAGGCAGGCAAAGCCAACCGGCATAATAACCCGAAAAAATCAGGTGCTTGGGGCATTTTCGCGGCCGTTTTCTGCTGATAGACTGGCAGGGTCTCAGAGGAAATTCTATCGATGTTGAATCTCGGGCAACTCCAGCAACATGTTCAGCGCAACTGCGATATTTCCGACGCGCGGCATGCCGGCAATTACACCATGTGCATCTTCCTGCTGAAAATGCGGGAATATTACCGTTGGGAACACGATATCCCCCTGTCCGGTTCACTGCCCAAAGACGCCATCGGGCAATGGCTGGTCAGGCGCGAACAGGACTGGGAATCGCTTGAAGAGGATGACTACAGCCCGCTGTTGCTGGGGGCTAGCGGCGCCGATCCCTTTGATGACGTCACCATTAACTCGCACCTGCTTGAACAGGGTTATATCTACAGCAGTGGCATCGGTATTTTCAGCAAGCCGCATTTTTTTCTTGGCCAACTCGCCCGTCATGAACAGCATGATGGTATCAATATCTATGTTGCATCCTGTGAGTACGCGCGGGATCTCGTTGCCCCGCCGGCGATGAGCCGTGACGATACCGTGTATGTGCGCATGGAGTCATTGCGGCGCACTATCTGGGAGAAGGTCGAGGAGTGGCAGTGGAATCGCGAGCATGATACCGCGCTCTACCAGACCGTTAAAACGTTTGGCGTTGATTTATTGCAGAATGATCTGCCGCTCGAACGCCTGGAGCAGTTGCTCGATGACATGACCGAAAGCCAGGTCGATAATGTTATTCAACACGAACTCGGTGAAATCCTGGCCGGCAGGCTGCTTGGCCCGCAGTGGAAAGACATGGTGCTGGCACTGGCCGGCAGCAGGGACGAGCTGGTGGCACGGGCCGTACGTGATCACCTGGCAGACAGCCTCACGACATTACCCGCCCTCATTGCCGGGGCCGACCCGGCGCGACTGCATTATTATTTTGCCAATTTTGCCAGCCTTCGCAAGGCGATCTGGCCGGAGTTGCTCGGTGCCTACCACGATTGGCGCAACACCGGTTCATTGTCCGCACTTGAACAACAGGCGCGCATGGCGCCGGACAGGTGGCGGAACATTGCCGCGAACATGCTCGACTGTTACGCCCGCTCAACGCAACACGTAACAGAGTATATAGACAGGGAGTTTGCTGACAGGCTCAATCGCTAGGAGCCGTTCAGGGCATTACTGTTTGCTGTCGTCCAGCGAGATGCGTATACCGCGCAATTCATGAAAGCGTTTCTCAACTGCCTGTTCACGCATGGCTTTGGCCTCATCCTCGGTTTGCAGCGCGGGCGATTCCTGCCAGGAGCCGGTCATTTCATCGCGCATCGCGAACTTCCAGACGCGGCCTACCTTGTACGGTGTCGCGACATCCTGCTCGGCCTGGGCACGCGCCTGTTCTTCAGGCATGGGCTGACGGTTGGCATTGCTGGCTGCATCGAAGAACATGGTTTCCATCATCTCGCCTTCGGTATCGATATTCACCGCGGTCACGCCCGGCAGTCGCGTCAGGATGTAACCCGCCATGAGCAGGGCCATAACGCTATCGTCATTGGAAATGGCGGTGAGGATCCGGTCCGCCGCGATCTGGCAACGCTGCGCACGATCCGGGTTATCAACAAAGTCACGACTCATTTGCCAGCCCTTGTCCATATCGGCATCCATTTTGCCGTAAAAGGCCTGGCCGTCGTCACCGAGCATATCTGCCGGCACGTCGAGTTCGTAGATTTTGTCGTTGATGTAAGCTGTCAGGATCATGTTTTACTCCAGGATTGCGGCCGCAGATTATAATCAATGCGCTGCCTCGCTTCACCCGTAATCCACCTGTCTTTTCTGCGGTTTCAGCCGATATACCCATTGTTCGTATGGTCTCGGGGTATAGTCCTGCTCCGCCCGCTCTGGCAGAATAGGCGCCCTTTTACTGCGATAACGATGTGGAGACAGAAATGAGCGACAATACCGGACTCGATATGGATCTCGCCAGCGGCATGGCCGCCTTCGAGGCAAAGGAATTTACGCGCGCCAAGCAGTTTCTGTTCCCGTTCGCCGAGCAGGGCAATGCCGAGGCCCAGCACCGTATCGCGATCATGTACCAGAACGGCCTCGGGCTGGTGAAAGACGAACAGGCCGCCTTCAAGTGGATGAAGGCCGCCGCCGAGCAGGGCTATGGCATGGCCCAGCATGGCCTTGGCTTCATGTACCTGCACGGTGAATGCGTCGAGAAAGACGAGGCCGAAGCCGCGAAGTGGTTCGAAAAAGCCGCCGAACAGGGCCTGGCCGGCTCAGCGATGACGCTGGGCATGATGTACGAACAGGGTCAGGGCGTGGAGAAAGATCCCGCCAAGGCGCAGGAGTGGTACAAGAAATCAGAGGAAATGCAGTAAAGAACTGTAAGGCGTGAGGGGTGAGGTGTAAGGAGCATACCGGTTCCACGCCTCACGCCTCACCCCTCACTGTTTAAACATCTCCCCACATGCGCACGAGGTTGACGTAGCTGCGGTCGATCTTTTTCGTGTCCTCATCATCCGGCGCGCTGGCCAGCAGTTTTTCCCTGACCTGGTACAGGTCATACAACAATTCGCGTTTTGCCGGGTCGCGGATCAGGCTTTGCAGCCAGGTCACGGCCACGAGTCGCTTGCCGCTTGTGACTTCATTGACGTGGTGCACGCTCGATGAGGGATACATGACAGCATGCCCGGCCGGCAGTTTGACCTCGCGCGGGCCGAACTGCGTATTGACCACGAGTTCACCACCTTCATACTCGTCCTTGTTACTCAAAAAGATCGTGATCGAAATATCCGAACGGTACGGCCCCTGTGCCTGCATGATCGGATCATCGACATGATCGCCGTACGACATACCCTGCGTGTAACGCGCGTAAAACGGCGCCGCGACCCGCATCGGCAGGGCCGCGGCACGGTATACATCATGCTGCACGAGTTTGTTCATGACGAGGTTATTGAGTTGCTGGAGTTCCTGCGCGCGCATATCGACTTCTTCGTTGTGCTTGACGCGCTTCGCCACCATGCCGGCCGACAGCGTGCCGTCAACAAAACGCGCATTGTCGAGTATTTGCCTGATGGCCTGTAACTCGCGGTCAGTCAGTACGTTGGGAATTTCCAGCAACATAGGTTCAGTCCTGTTCAGGTCGCTGCATTGAAACGCTTCAGGGCCTCACCCGAGTCCAGCACGCCACGCACAAACCCGGCTGCTGCGGCAATCGTGTCATATTTGCCCAGGTGCCAGAGAATATTGGCCGCCGCATAAACGAGTGCATCGTAGGTCATGCCCTTCTCGCCACCCAGCGCCGCCAGGCCGGCATCGACAGCAGCTTTGGCAAAGGCCTCACGATTATACTCGCCGGTGACTTCCCCGCTGTCGCCGCTTGCCTGTTTGCAGGATTCTGGCACGGGCACGGCACGCAATTCATGCTCGAAACCCAGCTCCTGCGGTGAAGGATCGGCTTCACGCTTGACGGTTTCACCTTCGTAGCTGAACAGTTTGCCCGGCTGGCGCAATGACGGGATCACCCCGCCTTCAATACCACGCACCAGCAAGGCACTGTCATAACCGGCGTGTGCCGCCAGCATGGCATACACAGGCGGATACGGCTTGTGCACGTAGCCACACACATGATGGGTTTTACCCCTTGCCTTGACCGGCATGGTCTCGGTTTCGACCGTGGTAATGGTGGGGCGCTTGATCACCAGTTTGCGGAAGTCCATCAGGGCATTGAGTTTCGGACAGAACTGGCTTTGATCGGTATACGCCCAGCCCACCTTCGGATCCGCAATCTGTTTTGCGGCCTGTTCCGGGCTCAGTGAGTCATTCTTGCCGGCAGCGCGCAATATCTGGCGATGCGTCACGCCGAATTTCGGACTGGCGGTTTCCATGCCATGACTGACCGCCGGCACCCCGCACGCGGCCAGCAGGGCAGGCAGAAACGGTGATGGCGGCAAGGTACGGTTATAACCGTCATACGGATCGGCAATATCGACAAGCTCATCAACGTCGGCCGTGGCGCGTGTTGTGCAATCCATAATGCCGCTCAGCACGCCGCGGTTTTCTTCCGGCGTTTCGCGCTTCATACGCAGCGCGATCAGGAAGATGCCTGATTGCACCGGGTCAATATAACCATCGAGGATCGCACGCATGCAACCACGCGCCTCTTCCTGTTCAATGTCCTTGCTCAGCTCGGGTCCCGTCGCAATGCGCTGGATCACCGAGTGCATTAATGCTCTTGCTTCCTGTTGTGCCTGGCTCATACAGACTCCTGATAAAAGATCATTCAATGGCGACGCAGATTGCATCGCCGTCAATTCTTACCGGGTACACCCGGATCGGTTCATAGGCCGGGTCATCCAGCGGCTCCCCCGTATTCAGGTCAAAGCGGCTGCCATGCAGCGGACACTTGACGCAATGCCCTTTCAGCGAGCCCGTGGAGAGCGAGGCATCTTCGTGCGTGCACATGTCATCCACGGCATGTATCGTGCCCTCGACATTGGCCAGCATGATGCGCCTGTCGCCATAAGTGACACACAGCATCTTGCCCGGCTTGACCTCATCCAGGCGTGCAAGTTGTACGTAATTCTCTGACATAGGTCTTTGCTTTCTATAACAACAGGTTCGACATTATACCGGCAGCGCCATCAGGCGAAAAACAGGCTGACGCCACCAAGCAGGATAATCCACGCCACCACGCGCCGGAACACGGCATCGTTGACCCTGTAATGCAGGCCGTTGGCAAACCACAGTGTGACCAATAAGAACGGTGCTGAATAGAGCATCATCCGTCCAATTTCCGGGGTTATCGTGTCATTCATGACATAACCGCCGGCGCGAAACAGGTTCAGCGACAGGAAAAACGCCAGCGCGTAATTACGGATAACCGTCTTGTTGTCAAAACTCGCCAGCAGGCGCGTCATCGCGATCGGGCCGCTGATGCCAAACAGTGCCATTCCCATGCCGGCGGTCGTATCCAGTCCCCTGCCCGTCCAGGTGCCAATTTGCAGGGGTTTTGGCTGCATGACCAGGTACAGGCCCGACAGTGAAATCGCCACCGCCAGCAGGTACTGGAAGGTCGTGCTGTCCAACGTGTAGAAAATATAAAAACCAAGCACAATACCGATTGCAGCGAACACCACCATCCCGGCAAGAAAGCGCACATCGATGGTTTTCGGTGTCCGTATCAGGGCAATACTGGCCACGATGATTTGCGGCAGCACCGAGTAAATCACGAGCGTCTTCGCATCGATGAAAAACGTCATGACGGTGAGCATGATGATCGTCCCGGCAATACCGAACGTAATCTCAAACGTGTACGTCAGCATGCAGACCACGGTCAGCAGGATGATCAGGGACATATCCATACGCTTATGCTACGAACTGCACCCCGGCCGGGTTCAGCCGAAACACACCCAGGTCGTGGCGATGTACTTCACCCCTTTCTCGAGCGTGGCATTGCGATGAATATGTGTCCAGAACGGCGGAAACAGCACCATCTTGCCGCGTTGCGGTTGTACACTGATTTCCTGCAAGGCGAAGTCGGTAGTGCCACCCGGGCCGGCGACGTCGTTCAGATACCAGATCGCGACAAGTTGCCGCTGACTGAATTCACCCGGGCCACTGTCTATGTGCCAGTGATAAAACTCGCCTTCACGCGTGCGTTGCAACTGGTAGCCCATGTCGCGAAAGCGGTTCACGGCAAAAAACGGGAACTCGGCTGACAGCTGCGACAGCGCCTTGCCAAGTGAACCGAACAGCACCTGGTCAATGTCTTTCCATTCGTCAC
>JASFJH010000041.1:0-10755 GCA_050122215.1 Granulosicoccaceae bacterium
ATGGGCGGCCTGGTTGAGGAACAGCTGGGTAATGCCATCAAGGCTCTGGTCAGAAAGGATATCGAACTGGGTGAGAAGGTGATGCACCGTGACTACAAGGTCAATGCCATGGAAGTGGCTATTGATGACGAGTGTACGCAAATCATCGCCCGTCGCCAGCCTACCGCCGGCGATCTGCGCCTGATCATGGCGGTGATCAAGACCATTACCGACCTGGAAAGAATTGGCGACGAGGCCGAGCGCGTGGCACGCATGACGGTACGCCTGTCGAAGGAAGAGGATGTGGCCAAGCACTTCCAGAGTATCGAGTCACTCGGCGAGCATGTGCGCCGTATGTTGCATGACGCGCTGGATGCCTTTGCGCGGATGGATGTCGATGCTGCCGTGGAAGTCTGGCTCGAGGACAAAAAGGTCGACCAGCAGTATGAAAACCTTATTCGCCAGTTGATTACCTACATGATGGAAGACCCGCGCACGATTCCCTGGGTGCTCGATGTGATATGGTCTGCCCGCGCCCTCGAACGCATCGGTGATCGTTCCCGTAACATCTGTGAGTATGTGATTTACCTCGTCAAGGGCAAGGACGTTCGGCATACCAGTCTTGAGGATATGGAAGAGCAGATCGAGAAATAAGGTAGCGGCCTGTTTTCAGGCAACTTCCTGTTCTACCCGCGGGAACTTCGTGCTGATTAACATGTGACACATCATTGCCAGCTCCTGCCGTCCCTTGTTTTCAGTACTGATCGCCGGCAACAGGTCGACCCTGACCCGGGTCTGTTTGCGTTGCAGGATACGCCACAGGTGTGGAAAAAACTTCTCGTTATTGATCCAGGGCGCCTCAAAGTGACTGTCATCCTTGTCACAGTAACGGATGGCCAGAGGCTGAATCATGCACGGCTTACCTGCACAGGCCTGGAATAATGCCGAGTGAAAGCGCCTTACATTGCTGCCGTCCGAGGTTGTGCCTTCCGGAAAGAGCGCAAGCCGGGCCTGGCCGGCAAAACGATTCTCCATATTTGCCAGTAATGGCCCGAGTATCGAGCGTGATTCGCGCTCGATAAACAGGGTGCCTGCCTGGGACACGAGCCCTCCGATTACGGGCCAGTGGCGAATTTCCTGCTTGGCGATGAAGCACATCGGCAGGTGACTTGCCAGTACCGGGACATCCAGCCAGGAAATATGGTTGGCAACTATCAGGTTGGCGTCATGTTCAGTTTGTCCGCGGGCCTGAACCTCGACACCGATAATCCGGCAGAACCTGTCCGCCCAGTGACTGATCGCCTGTTTGCCGGTTTCATGGTCAAACCATTTCTCGCCATATTTGCGGCGCTGCACAAATAATGTCGTCAGGCCATTACCCACATGCAGGGCCAGGCGGGACAGGCGCAGCAGTGCACGCGTCTTGCTCATACGGCCTCGCGCTGTTCGCGCTTGATGAAGTGCCGCGCATATCGTGGCGCAAGATTATTGATATCCAGCAGCACAAACACGTCGGCGACATTGAACACGGCATCCCAGTGTGGCTCACCGCAAATCATGGCGCCCTGGCTCAGGTAGCCGCGCAGTAATTGCGGCATGATGACAGTGCCAGCGATTGGCGCTTCGAGTCTTGGCAGTGGCACGCGGGGGCGTACGTGCATGTGTTGTGGTGCGTAATGATTCTGCCGCAGGCGCTCCAGAACACCGCGTGTGTAGCCTTCACCGTACCACAGCGGGATACTGGCACAGCCAATCAGGTAGTCAATCTGGTGCATCGTGCACAGCCTGGCAATACCTTGCCAGAGCAGCGGCAAGGCCGCGCGACCACGGTAGGCCGGGTCAACACAGGTACGGCCGATTTCCAGGAACTGGCCGGTCATTTCCAGTACGGGGCTGAGATCAAACTCGGTTTCCGAGTAAAAGCGACCGGAAGACGCGGCGTGTTGCCTGGTCATGAAGCGGGTCGTGGCGATGACATTGCCAGCATCATTGCGGACCAGCAGGTGCTCGCAATGATCGTCAAAATGATCGCGATCGAGACCGTCGGGCGTGTCGAGCGAGGCGCGCATTTCGCTGCCGAACACGCGGTAGCGCAAACGCAGACATTGTTCGATGTCATGCTCGTTGCTGGCCATGTCGACCCATAAATCGGGTGGGTGTGATTTACGCGTTGCCGGGCGGCTTTCCTGTAGCGAGATCGTGGACATTTTTTATCCCCTAATATGCCTGATTCACACCGGCACGATAGGGGGGAGGCATGTCTGATCGGTGACAGGTATGTGAATCTTTACTGACAAACAACGCCTGGTTGTGGCGTCGCCACCGCGGAAAGTCTCGCTACCAGGCTGTATCAGCGGCCATGAGATTGACCATCAGCCACGCGCTAAATACCCCACTCAAGCTGTTATTGGTGTTTTTTTTTGGGCACCGATACAATGCCGCTTGTCACAAAAATGAAAAATTAACTGGTAACAGAGAACTATGTGCAAGCAAGCGAGTACTCCCCCCGGTGAGTCACATATACCGGTTCCCGGTTACTGGTATATCACTAGCAGCGCTAAACTCATGCGGGTCCGTTTTGTTGCGTATGCCGGACAGAAACTGCGGACGGTGATGATCCAGTATATCGAGGGTGCAATGCAGACCCTCGACATTGATGACTGGCACTGCCTTGACCTCGTTGCGCCATGTTATGAGCAGGATGAGTTGCTGCTCGAATCAGACAGCCAGTATTAACCGGCGGTGGACGGATTGCCCGGCAAGCGCATTTGCAAAATGACCAGGGACGAACAGATCCGCGCACTCGATCAACGCATCCGCGAACTCAATGCGGAACTCGAAGGTGTTCCCGGGGCAGTGTTGCGTGAAGTCGATATGCAGGCCTGGACCGACAAGCAGGCAGCATTGCAGGCCGCCATGCGCGAGTATTACCGGCTTTTTTACGGCGACAGCGTGTCGATGCCCTGAGTCAGGGTGCTGTTTTTTTATCCCTTGAGGAAAGTACTGCGCCCGTCGTGCAGAACTGTTCGGCTGTTACCCGACTATTTACGGGCCTGTTCCGCGGTGAAATCCAGCAGACGCTTGATGGGCAATACGGCCTTTTCCCGGATTTCCGGCTCGATATGGATTTCGTGGTTGCCGTTTTCCAGCGCCTCGGCCAGGTTGCGCAGGTTGTTCATCGCCATCCAGGGGCAATGGGCGCAACTGACACAGGTCGCGCCCTCACCGCGGGTCGGTGCCTCGATCAGGGTCTTGTCCGGTGCGGCCTGTTGCATCTTGTAGAAGATGCCGTTGTCGGTGGCGACGATCAGCTGAGGGTTGGGCAACTCGGCTGCGGCTTTGATCAGCCCCGTGGTCGAGCCAACCACGTCAGCGAGCGCAATCACGTTCTCCGGTGATTCCGGGTGCACGAGTACGGCGGCTTCGGGGTACTGTTTTTTCAGTTCGATGAGTGCCTGGCTGCGGAATTCCTCATGCACGATGCAGCTGCCTTGCCACAGCAGCATGTCGGCGCCGGTTTGTTTTTGAATGTAGGCGCCAAGGTAACGATCCGGTGCCCAGATGATCTTTTCCCCCTTGGCCTGCAGATGCTTGATGACATCCACGGCACTGCCCGAGGTCACCATCCAGTCCGCGCGGGCCTTCACGGCGGCGCTCGTGTTGGCGTACACCACGACGGTGCGGTCCGGGTGGGCATCACAAAATGCGTTGAACTGCTCGGCCGGGCAGTTCAGATCGAGCGAGCACTCGGCCTCGAGCGTCGGCATAAGCACGCGCTTTTCGGGGTTGAGGATCTTGGCGGTTTCGCCCATGAAACGCACCCCGGCCACGACCAGCGTGCTGGCACTGTGCTCATGGCCGAAACGGGCCATGTCGAGTGAATCGGAGACATAGCCACCGGTTTCTTCGGCAAGCTGCTGCAGGTCGGCGCTGACGTAATAGTGAGCCACGAGTACGGCGTCCCGCTGCTTGAGCAATTCCCGGATGCGTGTGGTCAGGGTTTCCCGCTCGGCATCGTCGATCAGGTTTGCTGGCGTATAGACGATATCCAGGGCCTTCTCCGCGGCGATGCGGACGGCCTCATGATCGATGGCGGGCATGTGAATGGCTTTACTCATGAATCAACCGTGTTGTCTGATAAAGAAGCTGGTTAATTTCATCCTACCCAAGAGCACCGGGAAAGCCTATACCCCATCACGGATATTCAACGGCGTGATCAGCCCGGTTCCGGGACGTCCCTGAGGTAGTCAGCGAGGATATTGGCGGCACGCCGATCACCTTCCCGCCAGCGCCGGTAATGTTCACGGCCGGTGGCCCGGGCGCGCTGGCCTTCTTCCTCTTCGAGCAGGGACATGACCTGGCCGAGCAGGCCGCTACCTTCGCGTGGCGAGAAATTCGACAGGCGTTGCATGGCCTGCACAATTACCGCCAGCCGGGCGGTTTCGTCAAGACCATTGCCCGATGCCGCGGCTTCGACACTGCCCAGTGCAAAACAATAGATGAGTGCATGTTTGCGCGGGATCATGAGGTCGTGTTGATCGACCGACATTTTCGCCGCATGCAGGAACGGCATTACTTCGTCGGTGATGCGCCTGACCTGCGCGTCGGGCGCTTCGGATTGGCGAAACAGGCGCGCAAGCCAGTCAAACATAGGGCTAATCAGGCGCTTTGTTGCAGGGCCAGGCCGCTGGAATGCCAGGCGATCATGCCGCCACGCAGATTGTGCACGTTGTCAAAGCCCTGCTGCATGAGCCAGTAGCAGCACTGCGCCGAGCGCGCACCACTGCGGCACACCATGACAATCTTCTTGTCACGCGGCAGTTCGTCGACACGCATCGGCAGTGTCACCATGGGGATGTGCGCGGAACCCGGTACCATGCCGGTGCCGACTTCCTGCGCCTCACGCACGTCGATAATCGAGATGTCTTCCTGCTCGTCTAACAGACCGACCAGATCGGTGACTTCAATCTCGTTGATGTACATCGCAGCTTGCTCCTTGTTCCTTGTTTAAGTACGGCTGTCTGCCGCGCATAATATATTAGTTTCTGCTAATACTCAATACCTGAGTAAAGTGTATGGGAATTAACAAGGCCGTGCCCTACGAGGTGCGCGGCCAGTCGCGTTGTTCCATACTCACGCCAGGCAAAAACCATACGAGGTGTGTGTATGCAGGGCAGGCCGGAAGTGACACGGCGCCAGGCGATTTATAACGGCAAGGTGATTGATCTGGGCACCGAACAGCTCACCTTGCCCAACGGCAATCAGTGCGAGCTGGAAATCATTCGCCATCCAGGCGGCGCGGTGGCGCTGGCCGTGGATGCGCAGCAGCGGGTCTGCCTGCTGCGCCAGTATCGCCATGCGGCCGGTGGCTGGTTATGGGAATTCCCCGGCGGGCGGATCGAGCCAGGCGAGTCGGCCCTGCTCAGTGCGCAGCGCGAGTTACGTGAGGAGGCAGGTGTGGAGGCCGGGCAATGGCGGGCCGTGATCGACTTTTACAGCACGCCGGGATTTTGTGATGAACGCCTCTACCTGTTCCTGGCCAGCGATTTGCAGCACGTGGCCAGTGCTGCCGAGGCGGATGAAGTGCTCGAGGTGCATTGGCTGGAACTTTACGAAGCGCTCGGTTTGATTCGTAGCGGAGAAATCATCGACGCCAAAACCATTATTGGTTTGTATCGACTTGATGAACTGCTCAGGGTTGAAGCCGGGAGGTTGTAGCGAAACCTGAAGCGGACTGGCCGGCGGTCCTGTCATGGACATGCAAACAGGAATTGCTAGAATGCCTCAACGTATCAAAATTTGAATACAGGGAATCATGGACATGGCTCAACTGTTCTCCTACGAGTGGATGCAGGGACTTGCTGACCGGTGGAACCGGGACACCGAGATGCTGGACAACCTCGCACAGGCCGGGTTTTCTGCCAGCATTGGTTTTGGCCACAAGGGTGATGAACACCCGGCTGGCGTTGTCGAAGTCAAGGATGGTCGCATCCGGTACGCGGGCAATTATGATGGTCAGGAACTCGACTGGGACCTGCGCGCCAGCCCGGATGACTGGCGCGCATGGATTGAGCAGGGCTTTGGTCTCGACAAACTTGGTGTGGCCGTGTCCAGTGGCAGGCTGGCGTTTGCCGCGGGTGATTACCGGAAAATGATCCGTACCCCGAACCTGGCCAAGCCGTTCCTGCGTAATTTTGAGCTCATGTCGGAACTCAAGACCGAATACGTGTAATAATCAGCGCTGTTATAACTTCCCACAGGCCCGTTGTAACGGGCAGCATTGGCATGAGTTTATCCTTTCGAGCACAACCCGGTTACTGGGAGCGCCATCTTGCGCGCCGTTACCATAATCCCCTGTTTGCCGCCGAGCAGCGTATGGTCAGCGAACGTGAGTTATCCGAGGCGCGTCGCCGCGATAATAAAGAACTGGAAGCTTTCCAGGCCGATTTTCGGCAGCTGCTCGAAGATGCCGCGGCACTGGACGGCAGTGTTGACAGTGATGTCGTCCTGAAGCTCAAGGAACAGGCCGATAGACTCCACGAGCACAGTGTCGGCCTGGCCGCGGATCTGTCGCAGGCGCGCGAGGCGATGACGAAACTGGTTACGGCGATCATGGCGGCGGTCAGCCAGGGTGCCACCGGCGATCCCCGCGCCATGGATGAACTGGCCCAGGAGCGCGAAGCCCGCGCACAGCATTACCGGCTGTTGGAGTCGGTACTGATCGCCGATCTGTTACGCCCGGATAGCCCACTGCAACAACAGGACCTGTTACCCACGCTGTTGTCGAGTGAGGCCGCCGATCTCGAACTGGCCCTGCAACTGTTTGATGACGAGCAACTCGCGGCGCTCGCCGAGCAGGCTCAGGTCTTGTTAAATGAACGCACTGCGGAAGGCGTATCGCTACCGGCATCGGCACAGGCGCGGCTCGCGCAGATCACCGCGGTGGTGGCAGGCAGGTAAACGATGATGAGTGATGTTGATATCCAGGCGCTGGCGGCCACTGTCAAAACCATCGCGGCCGAGGAATTGCTGCCGCGTTTTACCCGCGTCAGCCGTTCACACAAGGCGGATGGCAGTATTGTGACCGAGGCCGATCTTGCCGCGCAGGCACGGCTTGCCGAGACATTGGCCCGGCAGTGGCCGGACTATGCCTTGCTTGGCGAGGAGATGTCGAGTGCGCAGCAAGCGAGCCTGTTAGCCGGTGCAGCACAGGGCCTGTGGGTGCTCGACCCGCTCGATGGCACGAGTAACTACGCTGCCGGCCTGCCGTATTTCGCGGTGTCGCTGGCACTGGTCAACGCCCACGGCGTGCAGCTCGGGGTTGTGTACGACCCGCTGCGCGATGAGTGTTTTACCGCGCTCAAGGGGCAGGGCGCGTGGCTGAATGGCGCAAGGCTGCAGGTCCGCGATCAGGGTGTGGATCTGTCGCAGTCACTGGCCACGGTCGACTTCAAACGCCTGCCGGCCAGCCTGGCGAGCAGGATGGCAGCCGCGCCACCCTATGCCTCGCAACGCAGTCTCGGTTCGGTGGCACTGGACTGGTGCTGGCTTGCCGCCAACCGCTTTCATGTCTACCTGCATGGCAAACAACGGCTGTGGGATTATGCCGCGGGTCATCTCGTGCTTACCGAGGCAGGCGGGTTATCCTGTACGCTCGATGGTGAGGCATTGCTTGATTTGTCCGGGGGGCCGCGTTCAGCGGTCGGCGCGGGCAGTGCGGGTTTATTTCGGCAATGGTGTGACTACTTGCAGATTCAGCAACGATGAACGAATGGTTTGAACAACTGGGGGTGCAACCGGCCGTCGTTTACGCGGTGTTGGCCGCAATAGCAGTCGTGCTGGCAGCGCTGATGGGGTGGCGCTGGCTGGGCAAGGATCGCGATTTGCGCCAGTTGCGCAAGATCCTCAAGCCCTACGTACTCGACAGTCGCGAAAACGTGTTTGTCCCGGATGAGGTCGACGGCCAGATCTGGGTTGACCGGGTGGTACTGACCCAGGGCGGTATCCTCGTGCTGGATGTGCGCCGCTACGAGGGCAACCTGTTTGGCGGGGAACAGATCAACGAGTGGACCCAACTGCTCGGTATGAAACGCAGCACCTTTAGCAACCCGCTGTTGAGCATGCCTGCCCGGCTGCAGGCGGTCAGTGCGCTGGCGCCGGAAATCCCCGTGGTCGGCCGCGTCGTGTTTACCTGTCTTGGCAGTTTCCAGAAAGGCATACCGGAAGGCGTATCGATGTGCGATAGCCTGGCAACGGACCTGGATGCCTTTTTTGCCTCACGGGTCGATGCGGAACGCCTCCACCAGGCATGGCAAGACTTGCAGCAACATCTTGAACAGGCTGCACCGCCCGGATCGCAGCAGACGTTATGAACAGCGCGCAACAAAAGCGGCTGTTCAGATTGCTGGCGCAACCCACCGCACCGTTTTGTGAACAGCACGTGATCCGCGAAATCGAAACGCAACTGGTTCGTAGTCATATTCCGTATTTTTCCGACCCGCATGGCAACCTCGTGCTCGGTGTTGCCTCGAAGCAGGACTATTTGAGACGCATCCGGTTGCGCAAGCGTGAGCCGGTACGGCTGTTCATCGCACACATGGACCACCCGGGTTTTCACGGCGTGCGCTGGTTGTCGGCAACCCGCTTGCTGGTCAAATGGCATGGTGGGACGCCGGTTAAACATGTGAATGGCCGCAAGGTCTGGATCGCGGACGCGGATGAGCAAATCGGTAGCGGCACGCTGCACAAGGCCGAAAAACACCCGAAATATGCGACGCTCAAGTCCAGCGAGATTGTGTTTGATCGGGTAACGGCGGGCCGGTTGCACGAACGTGCCGCGAAACGCCTGTTCGGTGCCTTTGCGTTCAGCAAACCCGTGTGGTGCCAGGGTAAACGCCTGTATACCCGCGCCGCCGATGACCTCGTGGGCGTGTTCAGCATTATCGAGACCGCGCGCAAGCTGTTTACCAGCAAGACAACAGGCGACGTGCCCTTTATCGGCTTGCTGACCCGTGCCGAGGAGGTCGGTTTTGTCGGTGCGGTCGCGCATCTTGAACTCGGCTGGTTACAACGTGCCACCCGCCCATTGCTCGCCGTCAGCCTGGAGGCGTCCCGTAATCTGCCCGGTGCCGTGCTCGGCAAGGGTCCGGTGGTACGCCTCGGTGATCGGCGCACTGTGTTTGAGGCGAATGCCTTGCAGGTTGCCAGTGAACTGGCCGAGCGGGTATTGCCCGGGCGGCATCAGCGCCGGCTCATGGATGGCGGCGCCTGCGAGGCAACCGCGGCCATGGCCTGGGGTTTGCCGACGATTGGCGTGACGCTGCCGCTGGGCAATTATCACAACCAGGGACTGGATGGCGGTGCGCAATGTCCGAAACCATTTGGGCCAGCGCCGGAGTTCGTGCATCGCGATGATATCGACGGCGAACTGAAACTGTGTCGCGCCCTCATGCGCGAGGGCCTGCCCTGGCAGCGGCCCTGGCAAGGCGTACGCCAGCGCCTGCAACGTAATCAACAACGCCATATGCACCTACTGGGACGCCTGTGACACTGCGGCACGCCTTGTTGAGTAAACTTGCTGATGGCCGATTTCATTCCGGCGATGCGCTGGGACGTGAACTCGGGGTCACACGCACCGCGGTGTGGAAGGCGTTGCGTGATTGCGAGGCACTCGGGCTTGGTCTGCACGCTGTGCGTGGTCGCGGCTACCGTCTGGCCCGGCCAATCGAATTGCTCGATGAGCAGGCGGTGCGCGGCCAACTCGGTGCGGATAGCCGGCGCCAGCTCGCGCAACTGAGCCTGCATGAGCAGATTGATTCCACCAATACCTGGTTGCTGGCCCAGGACCGCATCCATGCCCATGCCGTGCTCGCCGAATACCAGCGTGCCGGCCGCGGGCGGCGTGGCCGCGACTGGGTCTCACCGTATGCGGCGAATGTGTACCTGTCACTGGGCTGGGTTTTCCCTGGTGGGCCGGCCTCGCTGGCCGGTTTAAGCCTGGCCAGTGGGGTGGCCGTGGCGCGGGCGCTATCAGGGCTGGGCATCGAGGGGCTGGGGCTGAAGTGGCCAAATGATCTGTATATAGGCGATGCCAAGCTCGGCGGCATCCTGCTCGAGTTACGCGGTGAGCAGCAAGGTCCCTGCGAGGCGATTGCCGGGATCGGCCTGAACGTGCACATGCCGCGCACACAGGCGGCCGTTATCGGACAACCCTGGACGGACTTGTCGGCCCAGGCCGGTGAACTGTCGCGCAACACGCTGGTGGCCCGCCTGCTCGATGAGCTTATAGCCATGTTCGAGGCGTTCGGTGAGCAGGGTTTCATGGCCTGCCATGGCGAATGGCAGGCACTGGATATCTTCCGTGGCCGCGAGGTAGTGCTGGAAACCCCGCGGTCGCGGATCAGGGGGATGGCGCGGGGCGTCGACAGCAGCGGTGCCCTGTTGCTCGAAAATGCCTCGGGGCTGCAGCGTTTCCATGCTGGCGAAGTCAGTCTGCGAGGTGGATAATACCGGTATGATCTTGCTACTCGACATCGGCAACAGCTTTATCAAGTGGGCGGGCTGCAGTGAGGGCAGCCTGCAGGAAACCGGCGAGCTGCTGCACGCCGGTGAGTCACTGCACGAGGTGTTCGCCCAGGCCTGGGGCAGTCTGGCAGTGCCGCGCCGCGTGGTGGCAGCGAATGTTGCCGGTAGCGCCATGGCCGGGGCACTGGATGGCTGGGTTAACCAGCACTGGCAGCTGTCCGTTGAATATGTCCACCCCGCGGCGAGTGGCTT
>JASFJH010000042.1:0-10647 GCA_050122215.1 Granulosicoccaceae bacterium
TGTCGTTTGGTATTCCCCTGACCGAGTATAACAGTGCCGGTTTCAGCATCAATTACCAGAAGATCACGATTAACACGTCGGTCAACACGCCGGTAAGTTATACGAATTACCTGGCCGACAACGACAGTTCATTCGATGTTAGTATTGACCCTGGTGCAGACGGCGTATCTGGTACTGCGGATGATTTCCCCTCTGTTGGCGACTCGGCGAGTTTCAATATCTTTGCGTTGAACGGCAGCTACAGCCATGACACGCGCAACCGGCGCATCTTCCCGGAGCGCGGCACATTGCACAGCATAACGGCTGAATTAGCCATACCCGGCAGTGACCTGACCTATTACAAACTCGATTACCGCCACGAGCGTTATCACCCGCTGACGCGTGATTTGACGCTCGGCCTGAAAGGCCAGTTCGGTTACGGTGACGGCTATGGCGACACCGCAGAGCTGCCATTCTTCGAGAATTTCCTGGCCGGTGGTGGACGTTCGATTCGTGGCTTTGAAGACAACACGCTTGGCCCGAAAGACCCGCGCACGGGCGATCCGCTGGGCGGTAATGTCAAGCTGGCAGGCTCGGCCGAGCTGATCTTCCCGGTGCCTTGGGTCAAGGACAAAAACGCCTGGCGATTTACGGGTTTTGTCGATGCAGGTAACGTGTACGGATCTGACGAGGACCTGGATCTGGCGGAATTACGCTATTCTACCGGTGTTGGCGTGACCTGGCTGTCGCCATTCGGTGCACTGACCTTCAGTGTCGCGGCGCCGTTTAACGAACAGGATGGCGACGAAACGAAGAGCTTCCAGTTCAACTTTGGTTCGTCATTCTGACAAATCCGGTATATATTAGGCATATAGAAAGAAATCCTGGAGTAGAGCTTTGAACCGATTCCTCAAAAATTTTGCAGCCCTGTTAGCCCTGGCGGCTTTTTCCTTGCCTGTTTTTGCTCAGGATTTGAAGGTGGGTATTGTCGACCCGAATAAACTGCTGGAAGATGCGCCACAGGCCAGAATCGCCCTTGCCAAGCTGGAAAAAGAATTTGCAGCACGCGACAAGGAACTGCGGCAGGAACAGATCGCCATCAAAAAGCTTGAAGAGCGACTGAGTCGTGATGGCGCGATCATGTCTGATTCCGAACGTCGCAAGATCGAGCGGGATGTCATTTCCCGTAAACGCGATCTTCGCCGTTCCCTCGATGAACTTCGGGAAGATCGCACTTTCCGCAGTAACGAAGAACGCAACAAACTGTTACGTTATCTGAACGATGCAATTGCTGCAGTGGGTAAAGAAGAAAGCTTCGACCTTATCCTGTATGAAGGTATTGCCTTTGCCGATCCAAAGATCGACCTGACCCAGAAAATCCTGCAACGTCTGAAAGCAGAAGCCAACAACAAGAAGAAATAATTCAGCGTGACATATACCCTGGGTGAGCTTGCACAGCATGTAAATGGAACAGTTCAGGGTGATGCGAACTGCCTGATTGAAAAAGTCGCACCCCTGGAGACGGCTGTTTCCGGGCAGATTGCCTTTTTATCCAACTCACGATTACGCAAGCACCTCGCGGAGACGCATGCGTCGGCAGTGATTCTGTCAGAAGAGATGCTGAACGATTGCCCGGTCGCGGCAATTGTTGTTGATAACCCGCATCTTGCCTATGCCAGAATTGCGCAACTCATGAATCCTGTGCGACAACCTGAAGCAGGTATCCACCCCACTGCGGTGGTGGATGAAACAGCAAACATTTCGTCCTCTGCATCCATCGGTGCGTATTGCGTCATTGGTGCACACAGTCACATTGATGAGAATGTCGTTATTGGTGCCGGTTGTGTCATTGGTGAGCAGGTTACAATTGGCACGGCAACCATGCTGGTCGCAAATATTACCCTGTGCGACAGGGTCGTGATTGGTGAGCGGGGAATCATTCAACCCGGCGTTGTGATCGGTGCTGATGGTTTTGGCCTGGCAAATGATAATGGTCAGTGGGTCAAGGTGCCGCAGTTGGGTACAGTGATCATTGGTAATGATGTCGAGATTGGTGCCAGTACCACGATTGATCGCGGCGCATTGACCGACACCGTGATCGAAGATGGCGTCAAGCTGGATAACCAGATACAGGTGGCGCATAACGTGGTTATCGGTGCAAACACGGCGATTGCCGGCTGTGTCGGCATCGCCGGCAGTGCGCGTATCGGCCGGCGCTGCACGATAGGCGGCAGTGCCGGTATACTTGGCCATCTTGAAATTGTCGATGATGTGCACGTGACGGCCAAATCACTGGTGACAAAATCAATCATTCGGCCGGGTGTTTATTCCTCGGGTACCCCGCTACAGGAAAACCGTGATTGGCACCGGAGTGTTGTGCGCTTCCGTCAGCTTGATGATATGGCCCGGCGGCTGAAGGCGCTTGAAAAACAGATCGAGAAGATTACAGATGAGAACTGAGAGGGCATCATGCCAGAATTGAATATTCATGAGGTGATGAAACACCTGCCACACCGTTACCCCTTCCTGCTGGTTGACCGGGTTATCGATTACACGCCGGGTGAATCACTGCATGCATTAAAGAACGTGACAGTCAACGAGCCGCATTTCCCGGGGCACTTCCCGCATCATCCGGTGATGCCGGGGGTTTTGATCCTGGAGGCCCTTGCCCAGGCGACGGGTATCCTCGCCTTTGTCACGACCGATACACTGCCCGATGAAAATTCGCTGTACTACTTTGTCGGTATCGACAATGCGCGTTTCAAGCAGCCGGTGTTGCCGGGCGACCAGTTACATTTGCATGTCAATGTTATCCGTGAAAAGCGCGGCCTGTGGAAATTTGGCGCCGAGGCGAGAGTCGATGACAAGGTGGTCACGAGTGCCGAACTCATGTGCGCCAGGCGTGAGGTAGGTTAGTGGCCGAGGTTCACCCACAGGCGCTGGTTGACCCCGCGGCAGAGATCGACGAGGACGTCAGTATTGGCCCGTTTTCGGTGATCGGGCCGGATGTGCGGATTGCTGCCGGCACGCGCATCGCTTCACATGTCGTGATCAATGGTCCGACCCGCATCGGCAAGAACAACGAGATATTTCAGTTCGCCTCGCTGGGTGATGCGCCGCAGGACATTGGTTACCAGGGCGAACCGACCCGGCTCGAGATTGGCGATAACAATGTTATCCGGGAGAGCTGCACCATCAGTCGTGGCACGGTGCACGGTGGCGGTGTGACCCGTTTCGGTAGTCACAACTTTATGATGGCTTACGCGCATGTTGCGCACGATTGCCAGGTCGGTGACCACGGTATTTTTGCCAATGGTGCATCGCTGGGTGGTCATGTCGAACTCGGTGATTACGTTACCCTCGGTGGCTATGCGCTGATCCACCAGCATGTGCGAGTGGGTTCGTACAGCTTTTGTGGCATGGGGGCAGGGGTATCCAAAGACGTTCCCCCCTACATGATGATTGCCGGGCATCCGGCACAACCCCATGGCCTGAATGCCGTCGGCCTGAAGCGCCGTGGATTCGATCGTGATCAAATCAAACGCTTGCGCCAGGCCTACAAGCTTCTGTATATGAGCGGCATGAAACTCGACGACGCAGTGCAGGCTATCGAACAGCTCGACAGCAACTGCGACAGGCTGGCCGCCCTGGTCAATTTCATCAAGTCCTCAAAGCGTAGCATTGTCCGCTAATGCGTATCGGGATTGTCGCAGGTGAATCCTCCGGTGATTTACTCGGCGCAGGGTTGATCCGGGCGCTGCGAGCGCGTTACCCGGATGCCATCATTGAAGGCATTGCCGGACCACGTATGATCGAGGCCGGTTGCAAGGCGCTGTATCCCGCCGACAAACTTTCCCTGCTTGGCCTGGTTGAAGTGCTCGGGCATTACCGCGAACTGCGTGGTATCCGCCAGGCGTTATATGAACATTTTCTCGACACGCGGCCGGATGTCTTCGTCGGTATTGATGTGCCGGATTTCAATCTTGGCCTGCAGGACAAGTTGCACCGTGCCGGGATGGCGACGGTCCAGTATGTGAGTCCCCAGGTCTGGGCCTGGCGGCGTTACCGTATCCACAAGATTGCCCGGGCACTGGATCTGGTACTGTGCCTGTTTCCGTTCGAAGTGGATTTTTACCGGGAGCATGATGTTGATGCCGAGTTTGTCGGCCACCCGCTGGCCGACAGTATCGACCTCGAGGTCAGCCAGTCCGCGGCTCGACAGCGCCTGGGCCTGCCTGAAGACAAGCGCATTATCGCCCTGTTGCCGGGCAGCCGCATGAGCGAGGTCAAGCGGCTGGCGAAGACGTTTATCGATACGGCGCGCTGGTGTTACGCGCGCGACGCGCAATGCGAGTTCGTCGTGCCACTCGCCAGCCCGGCCGTGGCAGAGGTCTTCAAGGCGGCACTGGCCGGGCAGGGAGAGGATTTGCCGATGACCCTTATCGACGGGCAATCACATGATGCTATGGCCGCCGCTGACGTGGTACTCATGGCGTCGGGTACGGCAGCACTCGAAGGCATACTGCTGAAACGTCCGGTGATTGTCGCCTATCGCATGGCCTGGTTGAGTTACCAGATCCTGCGCCACTGGGTGCGCCTGCCGTATTATTCACTGCCCAACCTGCTGGCCAATGAGGCGATCGTGCCGGAGTTCCTGCAGCAGCAGGCCAATCCGGAACAACTGGGACGTGCTATCTTCGAATACCTCGAGCAGCCTGATAGGATCGACAGGCTGGTTGACAGGTTTACCGCGATCCACGAGTCGCTGCGCCTGAATACGAGTCAACGCGCGGCCGAAGCAATTCTGCGGGTTGCCGGCGTCGAACAATAATTATATTGATTAGTGTTGTCATGTCCGAGTCTGAACTACATATCGCCTACGAGGGGGCGCTGCTTGCCGGGGTGGATGAGGCGGGCAGGGGGCCATTGGCCGGGCCGGTCGTCGCGGCTGCCGTGATCCTTGACCCCGACAGGCCGATCGCGGGTATTACCGATTCAAAAAAACTCAGCGAAGCGCGCCGCGAAACACTGGCGCTGGCGATACAGGAGCAGGCGCTGGCCTGGTCAATCGGCCGCGCCAGCGTCGAGGAAATCGATAGCCTGAATATCCTGCACGCGACCATGCTGGCGATGCGCCGCGCGCTTGAAGGCATGAGCCCGCTCGCCGAACATGCCCTGATCGATGGCAACCGTTGCCCGGACGCCTTGCCATGCACGGCACAGGCGATAGTAAAGGGCGATCAGCGTGTCACGGCGATTGCTGCGGCCTCGATTATTGCCAAGGTCTCCCGCGATCATGAAATGCTGCGTTTGCATGAACAATACCCACAATACGGATTCGACAAGCACAAGGGCTATGGCACACGTCTCCACCTTGATGCACTACGCGAGCACGGCGCACTGGCTGAGCACCGGCGCAGCTTCTCGCCGGTAAGGCGTGTTCTGGAGAGAGCAGGTTAATACGATGCCGTTGCCGTTTGTTCATCTGCACCTGCATACCGAGTATTCGCTCGTCGACGGCCTGGTACGAGTCAAACCGCTTATGCAGGCAGTCGCTGATGCCGGTATGCCGGCCGTGGCATTGACCGATCAGAGCAACCTGTTTGCCATGGTCAAGTTTTATCGCGCCGCGCAACAGGCCGGGGTCAAGCCCGTCATTGGTACCGAGGTCCTGCTGCAAAACGAGGATGAGCGCGGCCTGCCATACCGCATGGTGCTGCTGTGCCAGGATCGCACGGGTTACCTGAACCTGAACCGATTGATTACCCGCAGTTATACCGAGGGTCAGCACCGTGGTGTGCCGCTGATTCACAAGAGCTGGTTCGCCGGGCACAGTGATGGCCTGATCGCACTGTCAGGTGGACGCCAGGGCGATGTTGGCCAGGCCTTGTTGAACGGTGACGAGCAGGCCGCCACGAGTCTGCTCGAATCGTGGTTGGCGCTGTTCCCCGATCGTTTCTATCTTGAACTCGTGCGCACCGGCCGCGAGGGCGAGGAAAGTTACCTGCATGCCGCGGTCGCTCTGGCATTGCAAAAGGATGTGCCGGTCGTGGCCAGCAACGATGTGCGTTTTATCGAGCAGGACGATTTCGATGCACACGAGGCGCGGGTCTGTATTCATGATGGCAAGACCCTGAACGATACACGTCGGCAACGCCTGTACAGCGAACAACAATACCTGCGCAGTCCGGAAGAAATGCAGGAACTGTTCTCGGACATTCCGGAAGCGCTGGAAAATACGCTCGCGATCGCCGAGCGCTGTAACCTTGAACTCGAGTTCGGCACCTATTACCTGCCGGACTTCCCGGTCCCGGAAGGCATGACGATTGATGATTTCCTTCGCCAGGAATCACGCAAGGGGCTGGATGAGCGATTGCAGGAGTTGCAACGCGCCCGCGAGCCATTCAGCGAGGAGAAGGTAAAGCAATATCGCGATCGTCTGGAAGTCGAGCTGGATGTCATCATCAGCATGGGTTTCCCCGGCTACTTTTTGATCGTCGCTGATTTCATCCTCTGGGCAAAACAAAACGGTGTGCCGGTAGGCCCCGGGCGTGGCTCGGGAGCGGGTTCTATTGTGGCCTATGCCCTGCGCATTACGGATCTGGACCCGATCGAATACGAACTCCTGTTCGAACGCTTTCTTAACCCCGAGCGTGTGTCGATGCCCGACTTCGATGTCGACTTCTGCATGGAAGGACGCGATCGAGTCATCGATTATGTCGCACAGCGTTACGGGCGGGAAAAGGTTTCGCAGATCATTACCTATGGCACGATGGCGGCGAAGGCCGTCGTGCGTGACTGCGGCCGGGTGCTCGGTTACCCCTATGGTCTTGTCGACCAGGTCGCCAAACTGATCCCGTTTGAAATTGGCATGACGCTTGACAAGGCGATGCAGCAGGAAGAAGAACTGCAGCGCCGCTATAACGAGGACGACGACGTCCGCGCTATTCTTGACCTGGCGCGATCACTCGAAGGTATCACGCGTAATGCCGGCAAACATGCCGGCGGCGTGGTGATCGGTCCGACTGCCCTTACGGACTTCCTGCCGCTGTATTGTGAACAGGGTGGTGATAGCGTGGTATCGCAACTCGACAAGGATGATGTCGAGGCGATTGGCCTGGTGAAGTTCGACTTTCTCGGCCTGCGCACCCTGACCATCATCGACTGGGCCCTGCACACCATTAACCGGCAACGTGAGCAGGCCGGTGAAGACTTGCTCGACCTCGCACTGTTGCCCATGGATGACAAGGCCACGTTTGATCTGCTCAAGGCCTGCGAGACGACGGCGGTGTTCCAGCTTGAATCACGTGGCATGAAAGAACTGATCAAGCGCCTGAAACCGGACAGCTTTGAAGAGATCGTCGCGCTGGTGGCACTGTTCCGGCCGGGCCCGCTGCAATCCGGTATGGTGGATGACTTCATTGACCGCAAACATGGCCGGGCGAAGATCGAGTATCCCCACCCGGCGCTCGAACCGATCCTCAAGCCGACCTACGGTGTGATCCTGTACCAGGAACAGGTCATGCAGATTGCACAGGTACTGGCCAGGTATTCGCTTGGCGGCGCCGATCTGTTGCGTCGTGCCATGGGCAAAAAGAAGCCCGAGGAGATGGCCAAGCAGCGCTCGATCTTTACCGAGGGCGCGCTGGCAAACGGTGTCGAGGAAAAAACCGCGACCTATATCTTCGACCTCATGGAGAAGTTCGCCGGCTATGGTTTCAACAAGTCGCACTCGGCAGCCTATGCGCTCGTCTCCTACCACACGGCTTACCTGAAAGCGCATTACCCGGCGGCGTTCATGGCGGCGGTGCTGTCCTCGGACATGGATAACACGAGCAAGGTGGTCACGCTCATCGATGAATGCCGCAGCATGGCACTCGAGGTGTTGTCACCGAATGTAAACAGTTGTGAGTATGCCTTCACCTCGCAAGGCGACGCCAACATCCTGTACGGCCTGGGCGCGATCAAGGGCGTGGGCGAGTCCGCCCTGGAAAGTATCATTGAAGAACGTAATCGTAACGGGCTGTTCAAGGATCTGTTTGATTTCTGTCGGCGTATCGATGCGCGCAAGGTCAACCGGCGCGTGCTCGAGGCCCTGATCCGCGCCGGCGCCCTCGATGGCCTGGGCCCGCACCGGGCCGTGATGATGCAGTCACTGGGTGTCGCACTGAAAAGCGCCGAGCAACATCTGCGCAACGAAGCAACCGGCGTGGCGGACATGTTTGGCGGGCCGGGCGAGGCCGATGACGAGGCCGTGCAATTCATCGACTGCCCGGAGTGGGATGAAGATGAACGCCTTAATGGCGAGAAGGAGACACTCGGCCTGTACCTGACCGGCCACCCGATAACGCGTTACCTGCCGGAGCTTGGCAAGTTCATCGGTACCCGCCTGAACAATGTGCGCGCCTCGCGCGATCGCCAGGCGCAGACGCTGGCCGGTCTCGTCGTCGGCCTGCAGACAAGGAATAACAAAAGCGGCGACCGCATGGCCTTTCTGACGCTTGATGATCGCAGTGGCCGCATTGACGTTGCCGTGTTTGGCGATGAATACAAACGTTACCAGCCACTGATCGCAAAAGACAAACTGCTGGTCGTGAAGGGGCCGGTAAACGATGACGAATTCAGTGGTGGTCTGCGCCTGCGTGCCGAGGCGATCTATGATATTGACCAGGCGCGTGAAAACTATGCCCGGCAGGTTGTGCTCAGTGTCGACGCGGGCAAGGCCGGTAATGGTTTTGTGCATACGCTGCGCGAGGTGCTGGCACCGTATCGGGATGGCCACTGCCCGGTGGCCGTAGATTATGACCGTGGTGATGCCTCGGCCCGCTTGCTGCTCGGTGAGGACTGGTATGTGCACCCGACCGATGAATTATTGCACCGCCTGCGTGAACTGGTCGGTGAGCAGGGCGTGCAAATCCAGTATTGAGAACCACTTCCAGCTTTTGTATCTATCCTCTTGTATTAAGTACCTTTTATCCTGTATCTTTGCGCCATGAATCTGAACTTTCTGGAATTTGAACAGCCGATTGCCGAACTCGAAGCCAAGATCGAGGAATTACGCTACGTCGGTGATGATAGCGAGATAAATATCAGCGATGAAATCAGTCGGCTGCAGGCCAAGAGTCGCTCGCTGACCGAGGCCATTTTCAGCAACCTGAACCCGTGGCAGATCTCGCAACTTGCCCGCCACCCGCAGCGGCCGTATACGCTTGATTATCTGTCGCACCTGTTCACCGATTTCCAGGAACTGCATGGCGATCGTGCCTTTGCCGATGACGCCGCGATTGTCGGTGGCCTGGCACGGCTTGAAGGTCGAGCGGTCATGGTGATTGGCCAGCAAAAGGGGCGCGACACGAAGGAAAAGCTGCATCGTAATTTCGGCATGCCGCGCCCGGAAGGCTACCGCAAGGCGCTGCGCCTGATGAAGATGGCCGAACGTTTTGGTTTGCCGGTGTTGACCTTTATCGACACACCCGGTGCCTACCCGGGCATCGATGCCGAGGAACGCGGCCAGAGTGAAGCGATTGCCCGCAACCTGTTTGAGATGGCGGAACTGAAGACCCCCATTATCTGTACCGTGATCGGGGAAGGCGGTTCCGGCGGGGCGCTCGCAATCGGGGTTGGCGACCGCGTGTTCATGCTCAAATACAGCACCTACTCGGTGATCTCGCCGGAAGGCTGTGCCTCGATCCTGTGGAAGAGTGCCGACAAGGCCGCCGATGCAGCCGAGGCAATGGGCATCACCGCGCAGCGTCTGAAAGAACTCGATCTGATTGACGCCATTGTTGATGAACCCCTCGGCGGCGCGCACCGCGATATCGACACGGTCAGCCGCAATCTGAAGCAGACCCTGGTCGAGGCGCTGGATGCCCTGGTCAATTTGCCGGTCGATCGGCTGATTGAGCAACGCCATGCCCGGCTCGCCGGTTACGGTAACTACCAGGAAACCTGATCCCCGCCAATGGCCTTTTCCCCGGCGCGCCTGTTGTCGTCCCTGCAAGAGCAACTGGCGCAGTGTGGCCCCCATTCATTTCGGCTCTGGCTCGCCTACAGCGGCGGGCTCGATTCGAGTGTTCTGTTACACAGCCTGTGCGCGCTGCGCGAACAATTGCCCGGTTTCAGCCTGCAGGCGGTTCATATCAACCATGGCCTGCACGATGAGGCCGGGCGTTGGGCAGATTTTTGCGCGCAACAATGCGCACAACGCGATGTGCCGATGGTGAGCAAGTCGGTGCAGGTGAGCACACACAAAGGCGAGAGTCTCGAAGCACAGGCCCGCCAGGCCCGTTACGAGGCACTGGCCGCGTGCCTGGGCGAGGGCGATATGCTGTTAACGGCCCAGCATGCCGATGACCAGAGTGAAACGCTGTTGTTGCAAATGTTGCGCGGCGCCGGCCCGCGTGGCCTGGCGGCGATGCCGGCAGTAAGCCGGTTTGCCCATGGCTGGCAGCTGCGACCGTTGCTCGGCGTGTCCCGTACTGCGCTGCATGAGTGGGCGATGAGCCAACAACTCGACTGGATCGAGGACCCGTCAAACTGCGAGCTGCGCTTTGATCGCAATTTCCTGCGCCAGCAGGTAATGCCACGCCTCAAGACGCGCTGGCCGGCACTCAACCCGGTGCTCGAACGGGTCACACAACAGCAGGCCGAGGCAGCGGAATTGCTGGA
>JASFJH010000043.1:0-10628 GCA_050122215.1 Granulosicoccaceae bacterium
CCCAGGTTGGAGGTTGTCGCATGAATAACTGGTATATGTTGACGCTGGTCGGCGAGGATCGCCCGGGTATCGTCGCCAAACTCACACATGCCCTGTTCGAGGGCGGTTGTGATCTCGGCGAGGCCTCGATGATGCGCCTCGGCGGCAACTTCACCATCATGCTCATGGTCGGTTTTGATGGCAGGCTCAAGCAACTCGAGGAACTCGTCACGCCGGTGTCTGATTCGCTTGATCTGCACCTGCACGTCGATCACATCAAGGCCCACCTGCACGAGCACCTCGAGCCGGATGTGCGGATCAGTGTGTACGGTGCCAACCGGCCGGGGATTGTCTCCGAGGTGACCGGCGCACTGGCCGAGGCCGGGCTGCATATCCTCGACCTTGAATCCGATGTCGGCGGCACGGCCGAGGCGCCGATCTATATCATGAGCATCGAGGGTCATGCCGCCGAGGGCGTGGACAGTCTGCGCGCAGCACTCGAGATCGTCACGACGCGTGGTATCGATGCGCGGCTCGACGAGATCGAAACCCTGATTGGCTAGCGGCGATCGCGATGGCAGTGCTCGATATCCTGGTCTACCCCGACGAGCGCCTGAAGCAGGTCAGCCAGCCGGTGCAGGTATTCGGTGATGATTTCAGACAGTTTGTTGCCGATCTCGATGAAACCCGCCTGCAGGCGCCCGGTTGTGTCGGGATCGCCGCACCGCAGGTGGGTCGTTTCCAGCGGGTCGTGATCGTCGATTTAAGTGTCATGCGCAAACCACACCCGAATCACGGCCACATGGTGCTGGCCAACCCGGAAATCGTCGAGTATGAAGGTTTTGCCAAGGGCCGCGAAGGTTGCCTGTCGGTGCCGGACTATACCGGCAACGTCATGCGCCCTGACAAGATCACGCTCGAGGCGTGCGATCAACACGGTGAGTTGCAGCGCTTCGAGTTCGAGGGCTTCGAGGCGCGTGCCGTGCTACACGAGATCGATCACCTCGATGGCCTGTTGTTCCTCGATCGCCTCGTCAGCCGGCGCACTGATCTGTTTCGCCGCAAGGTCTACCGGAAATAATCCGTATGGCGACATGGCAACTCGTCCTGCTGGCTGTTTTCCTTTTTATACTGGTATGTTTCTGGCTGTTCAGGCGTTGTGAGCGCTATGCACAGGCCGACTGGGGCCGGCCGTGGCTGAACCGGCTCGATGGCCTGAACCGCCTGTTTTGCCGGCACGTGCATCGCTTGCAGCATGACGATATTCCGTTGCCCGAATCCGGACCGGCGCTGCTCGTGTGCAACCATGTTTCCGGTCTCGAACCCTTATTGATGATTGCCGCGGCGCGGCGGCCGCTGCGCTTCCTGATCGCCCGCGAGGAATACGAACGCGTCGGTCTGCAGTGGTTGTTCCGTGCCATCGGCGCGATCCCGGTCGAGCGCAAGGGCCGCCCCGAGGTCGCCCTGCGCGAAGCGCGTCGTGCACTCGAGAATGGCGAAGTCGTGATGTTGTTCCCGCACGGCAGTATTCATCTCGACTCGGATCCGCCCCGCAAGCTCAAGGGCGGTGTCGCCGTGTTGGCACGGCTGACCGGGGCGCCCGTGATCCCGTTGCGTGTGACCGGCATTACGGGCGAAGGCTACACGGTGCGTGCCGTGTTCATGCGCAGTCATGCGCGGCTGCGCAGCTTTGCCCCGATCGCCTGCGCGGAGCTCGATACTGCCGGGTGCCTGGCACGTATCGCACCGCTGATCGAGGGGCGTACGGAACAGGCACAGACTTGATATCGCGTTGAAGGGCCCCACATAGGGAAGAGTTAACCTATTGAATCAATGCGGAGATTGCCCGTATGCGCATGGACAAATTGACCAGCAAGTTCCAGGTGGCGCTTGCCGATGCCCAGAGTCTTGCTGTTGGTCGTGACCACCAGTTTATCGAGCCCCTGCACCTCATGCTGGCATTGCTCGACCAGGAGGGTGGCACGACCCGTCACCTGCTGACCCAGGCCGGGGTCAACGTCAACCTGTTGCGTTCCCAACTCGGTGAAGCCCTGGATCGTCTGCCGCAGGTGCAGGGTGCCGGGGGTGATATTCATGTCTCCAATGAACTCGGCCGCCTGCTGAACCTGTGTGACAAGTTTGCCCAGCAACGCAAGGACCAGTACATCTCAAGCGAACTGTTCGTGCTGGCCGCGCTCGAGGGCAAAGGTGATCTCGGCGACTTGCTAAGCAAGGCCGGTGCCTCGAAGGGTGCGCTCGACAAGGCGATTGACCAGTTGCGCGGCGGCCAGCAGGTCGATGATCCGAATGCCGAAGACCAGCGCCAGGCACTTGATAAGTACACGATTGACCTGACCGAGCGCGCCGAGCAGGGCAAGCTCGATCCCGTGATCGGTCGTGATGACGAGATCCGCCGCACCATCCAGGTCCTGCAACGCCGCACCAAGAACAATCCGGTACTTATCGGTGAACCGGGTGTCGGCAAGACGGCGATTGTCGAAGGTCTGGCACAGCGCATTGTCAATGCCGAAGTACCGGAAGGCCTGAAGCACAAGCGCGTCCTGTCACTCGACCTCGGCGCGCTGCTGGCCGGCGCGAAGTTCCGCGGTGAATTCGAGGAACGCCTGAAGGGCGTGCTCAACGATCTCGCCAAGCAGGAAGGCCAAGTCATCCTGTTTATCGATGAACTGCACACGATGGTCGGTGCGGGCAAGGCCGAGGGCGCGATGGATGCCGGCAACATGCTCAAACCGGCACTGGCGCGTGGCGAACTGCATTGCGTAGGCGCAACCACGCTGGATGAATACCGCCAGTTTATTGAAAAGGACGCGGCGCTCGAGCGGCGTTTCCAGAAGGTGCTTGTGCAGGAGCCGAGTGTTGAAGACACCATCGCTATCCTGCGTGGCCTCAAGGAAAAATACGAGGTGCACCACGGTGTCGAGGTGACAGACCCGGCGATTGTCGCCGCGGCGATGTTGTCACACCGTTACATCACGGATCGCAACCTGCCGGACAAGGCGATTGACCTCGTTGATGAAGCGGCCAGTCGCCTGCGTATGGAGATCGATTCGAAACCCGAAGAGCTGGACCGGCTCGATCGGCGCCTGATCCAGCTCAAGATCGAACGCGAGGCCCTGAACAAGGAAACCGATGCGGCCTCGAAGCAGCGCCTGTCAGACCTGCAAAACGAGATAGATGAACTCGAACGCGAGTGTGCGGATCTCGAAGAGATCTGGAAATCGGAAAAGGCGGCCTTGCAGGGTACCCAGCATATCAAGGAAGAACTCGACCGAGCCCGTATCGAACTGGAAACCGCGCAGCGTGCCGGTGACCTGGCGCGTATGTCCGAGCTGCAGTATGGCCGGATCCCCGAACTCGAAAAGCAGCTCGACATGGCCAGCGAGGCCGAGGGGCAGGAAACGCGCTTGCTGCGTAACCACGTCAGTGACGAAGAGATTGCCGAGATTGTCTCGAAGTGGACCGGTATCCCCGTATCGAAAATGCTCGAGGGCGAACGCGACAAGTTGCTGCGCATGGAAGATGAACTGTGCAAGCGCGTGGTCGGTCAGGATGAGGCCGTGCAGGCCGTGTCGAACGCGATCCGTCGCTCACGTGCCGGGCTCGCCGATCCGAACCGCCCGAATGGTTCATTCCTGTTTCTTGGCCCGACCGGTGTCGGCAAGACCGAGCTGACCAAGGCGCTCGCCGAGTTCCTGTTTGATACCGAGGATGCGATGGTACGCATCGATATGTCGGAGTTCATGGAAAAGCATTCCGTGGCGCGTTTGATCGGTGCCCCGCCGGGCTATATCGGCTACGAGGAAGGTGGTTACCTGACCGAGGCCGTGCGCCGCAAACCGTATTCGGTGATCCTGCTCGATGAAGTCGAGAAGGCGCACCCGGATGTGTTTAATGTGTTGTTGCAGGTGCTCGATGATGGCCGTCTCACAGACGGCCAGGGTCGCACCGTCGATTTCCGCAACAGCGTGATCGTCATGACCTCTAACCTCGGTAGCCAGATGATCCAGGAGAAGGCGGCAGAAAATGATTACGAGGGCATGAAGACGGCCGTCATGGAAGTGGTAGGGCAGCACTTCCGGCCCGAGTTTGTGAACCGCATTGATGAATCGGTTGTGTTCCATCCGCTGGGCCGTGAACAGATCCATCATATTGCGAATATCCAGATCGATTACCTGCGTCAGCGCCTGCAGGACCGCGACATGGATATTGAACTGGCCGAGGCCGCGCTCGACTTGATCGCCGAGGCCGGTTTCGACCCGGTGTATGGTGCACGGCCGCTCAAGCGCGCCCTGCAACAAACCATCGAAAACCCGCTGGCGCAGGATATCCTGTCCGGCAAGTTTGCCCCGGGTGACTGTATCGTGGTCGATGTCGAAGACGGGCATGTTGTCTTCAACAAGCGCGCACGCAAGGCCTCGGCAGCCTGATCTAACGGTAAGTGTTGACTGTTACAGCCCCGCCTGGTGCGGGGCTTTTTAATGCTTAGCGGGATATTCATTGCAAACGGAGGCTAAGACAGTATTCCTCGTGTAACGATGTGTGCTTTATAGTGGATAAATTTCTATACTGCGGCTATGAATGAGAATAAACCTGCCGCACTGTTAATGACTGCCCCGGGTTGCCCGCACTGCGCCGGCATGAAGCAGGGCCTGCAGCACCTGCTTGACGAAGGCGTGTTGTCGCAGCTCGAGATTGTCGATATATCGCAGCAGCCGGAGCGGGCAGAACAATACAATGTGCGCAGTGTGCCATGGTGCGAACTGGGCCGGTTTGAACTGGCCGGCGCCCACACTGAAACAGAGCTACGGCAATGGGCCGAACGTGCCACCCGCCCGGACGGTATGTTGACCTACCTTGGCGAGTTACTTGGTAGTGGCCAGCTTGCCACGGCGGAACGCGTTTTGCGGCGTTATCCCGATGAGTTGCCGCTGTTGCTGACGCTTATGCAGGACAGTGAGCAATCGATCAATGTCCATATCGGGGTTGGCGCATTGTTTGAAAGTCTGCAGGGCGAACAGCTACTGGCCGGCCTGGTCGAGGCGCTGGGTAAATTGAGCCGGCACGCAGAGGTGAGGGTGCGTGGTGATGCCTGTCATTATCTCGCGCTGGCCGGCGATGCTCGTGCTATTCCGTATCTCGAAGCGGCCTTGCAGGATGCTAACGGTGATGTCCGCGAGATTGCCGCGGAGGGTCTTGAACTGCTCGGAAAAGGAAACGATTAATGGCAGCAAACAAGAAAAACCTCGTAGTGGACAGTTTTGACTTTGTGCCGGGCCGTATCCTGGCGCGCAAGTACGAGATCGTTTCCTGTCTCGGCAAGGGCTGGGAAGGTGAGGTCTATCGCGTCATTGAAACACGTACTGGTATCGAACGGGCAGTAAAATTCTTTTATCCGCAGCGCAATCCCAAAGACAAGGCAGTGCGATTTTACGCGAAGAAGTTGCACAAGCTGCGGCATTGCCCGGTGGTCATTCAATACCACACCCAGGACACGATCACCTATCGTGGTCAGGAAGTCAGTTTTCTCGTTTCGGAATATGTCGAAGGCGAGATGCTCAGCGAATTTATCGACCGCCAGCCCGGCAAACGGTTGCAGCCATTCCAGGCCCTGCATTTATTGCATGCGCTCGCCCACGGCATCGAGGCGATTCATCATCTGCGCGAATATCACGGTGACCTGCATACCGACAATATTATTGTCATGCGTTACGGGCTCGGATTTGAACTCAGACTTGTCGACATGTATTACTGGGGTGCGCCGAAGCGCGAGAACCTGCGTGAGGACGTCTGCGACCTGGTACGTATCTTTTATGACGCAGTGGGCGGCAAGAAGCATTACGCGAAACAACCGCAAGTCGTGAAGGATATCTGTTGCGGCCTGAAACGCAGTTTGATCCTCTCCAAGTTCCGCACCGCTGGTGAGTTGCGCGAGTACATCGAGACGCTGGAATGGTAACCCGCAACGCCTGCTACAGTTATGCATTTTAAAATTACTATTGACGAAGCCGACATGAGCGCGCCGCAGGAGCACAGTTTTTGCGCTGCGCAGGTCGTCATTTACTCGGCGCGCGCCCCCGGCAAGACAACCGTCAACGAGGATTCAGCTGCGCTGTTTGCCACCGATGAGCGGCACGGCGTGCTGGTGGTTGCCGATGGTGCCGGTGGACAACGCAGTGGTGCGCAGGCCTCGCAGATCGCGATCGACGCGCTGGCGGCATCGCTGCGGACAGCGCCTGTCAGCGAGCACGGCTTACGTGGCGCCATCCTGACCGGTATCGAAACGGCCAATCAACAAATCCTGGCGCTGGGCACCGGGGCGGCAAGTACAGTGGTTGCCGTGGAAATGAATGATGGCTGCGTGCGCAGTTTCCATGTCGGCGACTCGCTGGCGCTGCTGGTTGGCCAGCGTGGCCGCTTACGTATGCAAACCGTGTCGCATTCGCCGGTCGGTTATGCAGTTGAGGCCGGGCTCATCGATGAAAACGAGGCCATGCGACATGAAGAGCGGCATGTAGTGTCGAATATGCTCGGCATGCAGGACATGCGTATCGAACTGGGTACGGAAGTCCGCATGGCGGCAAAGGATACAATGTTACTGGCCAGTGACGGCCTGTTCGACAACCTGCATGTCGAGGAGATCATCGACATCATTCGTTGTGGGCCACTGGCCGATGCTGCACGACAACTCGCTGAGGCGGCCGGTTCGCGCATGCTGGGCAGTGACAGTGAGCTACCGGGTAAGCCTGATGACATGACCTTTGTCCTGATGCGATACCGCTAGCGGACAAGCGATTGATGGCTATCGCATCCGGGCAAAGCGCAACTGCCCGGTCTGATCTATACTGGAAGTCATTCATTAGGCCATATAGATGGAGCGGGGGATGGATGGCGCAACGCCAGTAAACAACAAGATTCAGTCTCTGGAAGCCGGCGGGGATGCCGTGGCTACCCCCGGGAATAAGGGCAACGAGCGGGTCGAGCACCTCAGGCAGTCGCTGCAATTCCAGACCAGGCTCAACCAGTTAATCCAGAAGATTCACGAATCGGAGTCCTTCTCCGTAATCATGCCGCAAATCGAGCCGGTGCTGCTCGAACTTATGAATGCCGAACGCATCACGGTATACCGCCGTAACCGGCACAGCCAGGAAATCATCTCGGAATATAAAAGTGGCGAGGAGTCGCTGGAAATCCGCGTGCCCTTGTCGAACACCTCGATCGCCGGATATGTCGCGTTGACCCAGAAGCCATTACGGATAAGTGACGTGTACGATACGGCAGAGTTGCGGGCGATCCATGCGGACCTGCAGTTTGACTCGTCATTCGATAAACAAACTGGTTTCCGCACGCGCTCGATGATGGTCATTCCGATCAAGCACAAGAAGGTCATGCTGGGGGTGATGCAGGTCCTGAATCGGCGTGGTGACGGCGAGTTTACCGATGCGGAAATGGCCAAGGCCATGAGGTTTGCGATGTTGCTCGGGCAGAAGTTCCGCTACGAGCTGGGAGGCGCGAATACACCTTATGAATACCTTGTGCAGACGGGCAGGATTACCCAACGCGAACTCGATGAATTTGAAAAGCGTGCCCCGGCAGAGAGTACGACCGTTACCCAGTTATTGCTCAATGAAGCGAACCTGACTGCTTTCGAGGTGGGGACATCACTCGAACGTTATTACCAGGTGCCGTATACACCTTACGATCCCGAGGTCGAAATCCCGCTGGAGATTGTCAAGAATGTGAATGAGGCCTACCTGCGCAAACAGCTCTGGGTACCGATTGCCGCCAGCGATGATGAAGTCGTCATACTCATCGATGACCCGACCGATAACCATCGTATTATGGAAATCCAGAATATTGTGGGAGCGCATAATTTCAGTTTCAAACTCGGTTTACCTGAAGATATTCTGCGTTATCTGGGACAGGATGCCGGAGCGGGTAGTCAGCTTGACCTGCATGAACTGGTCGGGCGTTTGCAGAACGAACGCCTCGAGGAAGAGGAACGCGACGTTGCCGAGACCGTAGATGAAAATGAAGCGACGGTCATCCAGCTCGTGAACAGTTTGATCCTCGACGCCTACCGGGCCGGCGCATCGGATATTCATATTGAACCGAGCAAGGGCAAAACGGCCTCGAAGGTGCGCCTGCGTGTGGACGGCATTTGCCGCAATGCCCTGACCATCCCTGCCAGTCATATCCGTGCTGTGGTGTCGCGCATCAAGGTCATGGCGCGCCTGGATATATCGGAACGGCGCAAGCCGCAGGATGGCAAGCTCGCCGTCAAGTACAAGGGCCAACCGATTGAATTGCGTGTGGCAACCCTGCCAACCGTCAATGGCGAGAGCGTGGTCATGCGTATTCTCGCCGCCAGTGAGCCTTTGCCCTTGGGCAAACTGAATCTGTCCGATCGCAACCTTGAGGAAACCAGGAGACTGATCGCGAGCCCGCACGGAATTTTTCTTGTGGTCGGTCCGACCGGTTCGGGCAAGACTACAACCCTGCACGCGGTACTCGGCCATATCAATACGCCGGAACGCAAGATCTGGACGGCTGAGGACCCGGTCGAGATCACCCAGCCGGGTCTGCAACAAATGCAGGTCTTGCCAAAGATCGGCCTGACCTTTGCCGCTGCGCTACGCTCTTTCCTGCGTGCCGATCCGGACGTGATCATGATTGGTGAAATGCGTGATCAGGAAACCGCCGAGAGCGGCGTAGAGGCTTCATTGACCGGCCATCTCGTGTTCTCCACACTGCATACGAACTCGGCACCGGAAACACTGACCCGCCTGCTGGACATGGGTATCGATCCGGTCAGTTTCTCCGATGCTCTGCTCGGCGTACTGGCACAGCGGCTCGTGCGAACCCTGTGCAGCGATTGCAAACAGACCTACACGCCGGAGGCAGAGGAGTTCCAGTTACTGCAACGATACTATGGCGAAGAAGTTTTCGACGAACTCAATGTCGACCGCGCGAACCTGAAGTTGTACCGCGCTGTCGGCTGTAACAAGTGTGGCGGCACCGGCTACCGTGGTCGCACCGGCGTACACGAATTACTCGTGGCCACGCATGAGATGAAAGAGCTGATTTACCGGCGTGCCACGGCCTCGGAGATCAAGGAGGTCGCGATGCAGCAGGGCATGCGCACGCTGATGCAGGACGGTATCGTCAAACTCCTGAAAGGGCAGACCGACCTGGCCCAGGTGCGCCGCGTCGCGGCCGAATAATTATTCGACGACCTGCGCGACAATACCCGCCAGCAACTCTTCCACCGCCTGCAGGGATCGTTTCGAGGCCTCGCTGCCGACCGGCGTCGGGCGGCGGTAGGCGATATGCACGATGCCATTTTCCTCGGGCAGGGTGTAGACGGCGATAATGTAGGGGCAGAATACGATGTTGTGCGGGTCGGCCTCCATCATCGCCCGGGAAATTGTCGAGCTGCAAAACTCGATTGCCTCGGCGTGAGCATAGACCTGTTTTGTTGCCCCGACGTCTTCGGCGGTACGCGCCAGCATCGTGCCGATGTGCGAGATATTGTTGATCTTGATACCGCGTTCTATGATCGCGCTTTTGATATCGTCCAGAACAAATTCATAGGGTCCTTCAACCGTGAAATGCGCCAGGTGCGATGTTGCTGCCGGTGTACTTTCTGCCACCGTGGGCTTGTCTGGTGTTTCAGGTTGCGGTGGCTCGCAGCCATACAACAGTAGACTGCCAACTATGGCCAAAATAAAGGTCGGGATACGCATGACGGGTTCCTTACTGATCATTGTTGCTGTTGTTCGAGGCGACGCTTGGTGCGTTCGCGTGCGGCATTATTGCGGACCTCTTCAAACTCATCCTGGCCAAGTTTTTCCAGGGTAGCGATATCGGTGTTCCAGTTCTTCGCGACCTCGGCACGGATATCCGGGTCGGCGTCAGTCGCCAGTTTTGCCATGACCCTGGCCGTGGCATATTCATAGCGGGCCACCACGCTGCGGACCTCTTTGACCGGGTCGTCAGCCAGTAGCAGGTGGGTGGCTTCGCTGGTCGCTGTATTCGTGATGACTGCGATCCGCACGCGTTGATCCTTGTCACCGGCCAGTTGGTGCAGCAGTGCGGCCGGGGCACGGCGATTCGAGGCAAGTTCGCGACGCACTTGCCAGTCATCGTCCCGGGCGTAACGTTCAAGTTCGACGGCACTGGTTTGCGGGTGACGGGCCGCGCGCATACGCGTTTGCAGGTCATCGGCCATGCCGGTTGCAGGCAGGTCGAGCAACAGGACAAAGGCCAGTGTGATAATTGAATGCCGGTTAATAGCCATAATAGTCATATGTGTATGCAAAAAATCAGGTTTCCGACTATACGTGGCCTGCCAATCAGGTTTCAAGCCTCGTGTTCATGAAGGGAGACAAATTGCTTCAGGTTTTGTTCCTGCAGCATCTCGTCGCGGCAATCCGACAGGTTTTTGAGCAGACCTTCGATTTGCCGATCATGGCGGGTCCTGGGCAATTGCAGGGTATGCCGGGCATCGAGCGTGTCGAGAATGTCACGGACCAGGATGTTTTCCATGTCCCTGGCCGGCACCAGGCCGTGATGTTCGCCGCTCGTCTCGCGTAGCAGATCAGTCTCGACCAGGTAATGCACCGCATCAG
>JASFJH010000044.1:0-10480 GCA_050122215.1 Granulosicoccaceae bacterium
TGTAGCCGGTCCCAAGGGTATGGCTGTTCGCCATTTAAAGTGGTACGCGAGCTGGGTTTAGAACGTCGTGAGACAGTTCGGTCCCTATCTGCCGTGGGCGTCAGAGATTTGAGAGGAGCTGCTCCTAGTACGAGAGGACCGGAGTGGACGTACCTCTGGTGTTCCGGTTGTCACGCCAGTGGCATTGCCGGGTAGCTATGTACGGAAGGGATAACCGCTGAAAGCATCTAAGCGGGAAGCCCCCCTCAAGATGAGATCTCTCTGGGACTTCGAGTCCCCTGAAGGGCCGTTGGAGACTACAACGTTGATAGGCTGGGTGTGGAAGTGCAGTAATGTATGAAGCTAACCAGTACTAATTGCCCGTGAGGCTTGACCATATAACACCCAAGCAGTTTGGTGTGTCGCAGGTTAGGCAAATGCAACAAACCTGCGCCTTATATCAGCTTTTCCGAATCCGAAGGCGAAAGTCTTCAACCAGTTTGCCTGGCGGCAATAGCAAGTGGGTACCACCTGATCCCATCCCGAACTCAGAAGTGAAACTGCTTAGCGCCGATGATAGTTTGGGGCTTCCCCATGCGAAAGTAGGACACTGCCAGGCTTTATTCCCGAAGCCCCGTAGCCGATTTGGTTACGGGGCTTCTTCTTTTTGCACACGCATAGAAACACTTCGTGCTTCATTATGCGCACCTTCGCCTCCGGCTCCAGGCGTCATCACGCAAGTGGTGGGGGTTTCGTCTTTTTGGGGTATAAATTTATTGAGCCTGCTCACAGAACCCTATCGGGTTCATTGTGAGTACCCCACCCGTACCGGGTCGGGGCAAGCGTTTAGCTACAGGGGTTTCTTCTTTTCCGGTGCCTGTTTTTGGGGGCGCATGCAGAATCGCTTCGCGCTTCGTTGCATGTACCTCACCACTCCATAGAACCCTTCGGGTTCATTATGGATACCCCACCTACCTTCGGTAGGTCTGGGCAATCTACGATGGGTCGAGGCATTCGTCTTTCTGGGATGTAACTTTATTAAGCCTGCTCACAGAACCCTGTCGGGTTCACTTAGAACCTCTTCGAGGTTCATCAAGTACTTCCTGAATTCGCTACGCTCATTCTGGGCGCATTGTGTTGTCTCGCAGAACCTCTTCGAGGTTCGTTGCGCTGTCTCATAGAACGCTTTCAGCGTTCATCATGAGTACCCCACCCGTATCGGGTCGGGGCAACCCTACTCCGCTGGAGTCAGGGCACCCCCACCCGTCCCGGGCGGGGCAAGCGTTTGACTGTAGTTTTTTCTTATTGGCTCTCTGGTTTCTCGCCTCCTCAAATCCGTCTATAGTAAAAAAGCGATGGCATACATATGCCTGTACCCTGACAAGAATTCTGAACAAACTAGCGGGCAAGGGGAAAGAGATGAAACAACTGTTACTGATTTGTGCGTTGATGGGTGTGGCGGTGCTTAGTCACGCCGAAACCGCGCCATCACGTTATGCGCCGGCACCGGCGAGTAGCAATGCCTATGACAGCTGGCATGCAGATAATTCACGCAGGCAGGAATTGATCGAGCGGTTAAACAGTCTGATCAATGACGCCGAACAGGCAAGAGCTGCTGATCCACGTTTTCTGCGCGATCTGCGTGACGTGCTTGCCGGTTACGATTGGCCATGGACCAGGCAATTACTGCGCGATGATTTCAGTGATGGCGATTTTACCCATGCCCCTGGCTGGGTCGTGTCAGAAGGGCAGTTCCAGGTAGAACAAACCGTTGGATTGCGCAGCCTGACCCGGGTACCAACACAATCCACCGACACAAAGCAGGACAAAAAAAATGATGACCTGGGCAATATCCTGCTCGGGGCCCTCCTCGAGGGGCTTGATGAGGGTAAATCGTCTGATGGGAATGCCCAAAGCCAGCAAACCAAGGGCAGTCCACGCGGACTGATCCGCACCGCGCAATCAGTGCCGAACAGTTTCGCCATGGAGGCGCTGTTTACGTCGCATGATCAACGTGGACGCATCGAGCTGGGACTGTACCGTGAAACAGCGAGCCTGTCCGGTTACCGTCTTGCTTACGTGCCGGGCAGCCAGCCGGCGCTCGAATTGTTACGCGTGTCGGAACGAGGCACGGCGGTGATCGAGACGAAACTACTCAATACCGCCCTGGAAGACGGTCGCAGCCACCAGCTGCAATTGACACGTAATGCGGCTGGTTACATGACGGTACTGCTGGACAATGTCCAGCAGTTCCGGGTACGTGACCGCAGCTATCAGGACGATTTCGCAGGCCTTGTTCTGTTTAATGATCAGGGCGATTTTTCGTTGCGTCGTATCACGATCCTGACGGCCCAATAACGCCTGGAAATAATGGGGTGAAATAGTCTGGGGGACTTGAACTTCACACATGAGCTGCTATTTCTATGTGAGGGAAATACGCACATTGCCGGCAACTACACAGTATCAAGGAGAAAAATATGGGATTTGATGCAGAGCCGCTGGTCGGCACCCGTTACCGGGATCTGGAGACAGAGCAGGAGTTCGAGGTTATCAGCCTGGATGATTACGAAGGTATCGTGAATGTTCTGTATGACGATGCTGATGAAGAGATCACGATATCTCTTGATGACTGGTATGAAATGTCACTGCATGTCGATGACAACGCGGATTGGGGCAAGTCAGAAATGACGCCAATGGAAGATTTTGAATAGGCCTGTATAACTGTTGTTTATCCGGGGCTGATCAGGTCAGCGAGTTCCATACCGTGTGCACTGCCTGAAGATTTTGTTTCAGATGACGGGAACCGTGCACAGCTCGACGTTCCCTGTCGAGCCATGGAATTGCTTTTTGTGAGTTACCGCCGGGTTTCAGGCACGGCTGTGATAGGTGACTTCATTCTTCCAGCTCTGCGCGACCGATTCTTCAGCGTCGTTACGAATGCCGGCGCCCGCACCCCCGGGGGCATTAATGCTGGCAAACTGGCTGAGCTTGATACCACGCAGGTAATCATAGATTTGTGCGCTGAGATCCTGCCACAGCTTTTCACTGCTCACGCTGTCAGTACTATCCGGGTGCTGTGCCATTATCTTGTCGCCATCGACAGCGGCGATGATATCGGCGATCGCAATCTCCTCGGGGCTGCGTGCCAGGACGTAGCCACCGCCGGGGCCACGACGACCGCGTACGAGTTTGTGTTTGCGCAGGCTGGAAAACAGTTGCTCCAGGTAGGATAGCGATATCTTCTGTTGACGTGAGATATCGAACAGCGTAACAGGCGAATGATTATCATGTAGGGCCAGTTCGAGCATGGCCGTTATCGCATACTGTGAGCGTGATGACAGTTTCATAGTCTGACTCCTTGTTCGTCTTGTGCAGCGGCTTGGTGCGCGCCGGATCTAACTCCCCCCGCCGTTGGGCGGCATTTTGAAGAAACACTATGTGCCTGCGAAAGAACGATGTAAATGTGGTTTTTGTTACAAATTGTAAAATGCGACGATAAATGATGTTTTTGTATAGCATGTCACTATCTGCTGCAAAATAAGGAAATCCCTTACATTTGGCGAGTCCCGGGAAGAGCGACAATCGCCACGCTATGTCCTTCCACACCCCATACCGCCAGCATTTGCTGAGGCCTGTCTTCAAAAACAACCCTGCCTGATATATATTAATTGGGTATTTTCCCGGGTCCCAGACCGGTCTCCTCATCGGGATCATTATGGGGCAGAGAGTTTATGGCCAACTTCTTTTCGTCACGCCAGTTTATACCGTTCCTGGCGTGGATAAGGGAACTACGCGACAAGCAGGTTTTACGAGCTGATATCATCGCCGGTGTCACCGTCGCACTCGTCTTGATTCCGCAGTCGATGGCCTATGCCTCACTGGCCGGTCTGCCGGCTTACTATGGCTTGTATGCGGCCTTCCTGCCGCCAATTGTTGCTTCGCTGTTTGGTTCCTCACGCCAGCTGGCTACCGGCCCGGTTGCCGTGGTGTCACTGTTGACCGCGGCTGCACTGGAGCCGATCGCAACTGCCGGCAGTGATGCCTATGTCGCCTATGCCATCCTGCTGGCACTGATGGTGGGTATCTTCCAAATGTCATTGGGACTGTTGCGTCTCGGTGTGCTCGTCAACTTCCTCTCGCACCCGGTGGTCATGGGCTTTACCAATGCCGCGGCCATTATTATCGCGACTTCACAGCTGCCGAAGATCTTCGGGGTGCAGGTCGAAAAGGCCGAGTACCACTATGAAACGGTGTGGCGTGTCATCGTCGCCGCGATTACTGAAACGCACATGTTGACGTTCATCATGGCAGCCCTGGCGATCGGTATCATGGTGGCTATCAAGAAGTACGCGCCGAAGTTGCCGGGCGTACTGATCGCCGTAATCGTCACAGTTCTCTTCTCGTGGGTAATAGAGTTCGAGAAACGCCGGAGCGTACAGCTTGCGGAGGTCTCTGATACTGCTCTATCGAAAATGTTGCAGAAGCAGCAGGCTCTGCAACATATAGTCGACAGACTCAAGCAGGAACTGGCCAGTTCGCAAGCAGAACAGGCAGTGACTATTGAAGAGCAACTCAATGCCGCGCTAAGCACACAGCGTGCCCATCTCAAGACCTTAAGTAAAGAACACTTGGCCTATCTCCCGGCAGAAGATGGCAAGGGCAGTCTTGTCAGCGAAGCGAGGCTTGCGAAAGACGCGGTTACAGATGGTCAACGCTGGCAGTTTGCCGGCTTTGCCGATGACGGTGCAGTCATGCTGCTGGCGGGGGGAGATGTTGTCGGCACGATTCCGGAAGGTTTACCTGCCATGCGTATCCCGACACTGGATTGGAGCCCGATTCTGCAGCTGTTCAGTACCGCCATCACGATTGCGCTGATCGGCTTCATGGAAGCGATTTCGATTGCCAAGGCCATGGCCATTCGTACCCGTCAGCGTCTTGATACCAACCAGGAACTGATTGGTCAGGGACTGGCAAACATGGCAGGCAGTATGTTCCAGAGCTATGCCGTCTCCGGCTCCTTCTCGCGCTCGGCGGTGAATATCGGTGCCGGTGCCATTACCGGTTTCTCGGCGGTGGTTACCGGTCTCATGGTGCTGGTCGTACTGTTGTGGCTGACGCCGCTGTTGTATCACCTGCCACAGGCCACCCTGGCAGCGGTTATCATGATGGCGGTGATCGGTCTTGTGAATATCGGGCACTTCAAACATGTCTGGCAGGTCTACCGCAGCGACGGCATTATTGCGGTCACTACCTTTGTGCTGACGCTTGCGTTTGCGCCGCATCTCGAGAACGCGATCATCATCGGTGTCATGTTGTCACTCGGCGTGTTCCTGTACCGCACCATGAAACCGCGCGTTGCGATCCTGTCGCGCTACCATGATGGCACCCTGCGTGATGTCTACGTCAACAAGCTTGAAACCTGCCCGTACATCACGGTGATACGTTTCGATGGTTCCCTGTATTTCGCCAATGTGAGTTACTTCGAAGACATCATCCTGGAGCGTTCAGCAGAGAAGTCCGAGCTGAAGTACATCATTGTTGATGGACAGGGTATGAACCAGATCGATTCGACCGGCGAGGAAATCCTGGCCTCGATGACCCGTCGCCTGAACCAGGTCGGCGTCACGATACTGTTTGCCAACTTCAAACGTCAGATCCTGCTGGTGTTGCGTGATAGTGGCTTCTTAGAGCAGATCGGCGAGGAATACTTCTTCGCCCTCACCGACCAGGCTATCGACTACGCTATGGAACATCTCGACAAGTCTGAGCACGATGTCGCCGAATGCCCGCTCAGCCTGGCCTGTGTCGTGGAAAAGGGCGCTTGAGTCACCGTTTTTTCCCGCTGCGCCGTGGCGATAAAATGCCGGACGGTGGTAAATATTTGTGTCAAATTACCGGCCAGTGCCCGCAAAAAACCGGGTCGGCAGCCGGGCCGTGATACCCGTTTTAAATGTAAGTTATTAATAATATTGACTTATTGGAGTCGAGCTATGACATTTCGGTGTCATTTCCAGATTAAGTATATTATTATTTGCTTATAGACTTATTGAAATGCTTGATTGTCGTTTACGGGTCGTAGCCGTTAGGCTTACGGCCCGTTTTCTGACTAATTCGTTAAACAATCCAGGTGAGACATGTCAGTTCCCGCATCCCAGTTTGACGCGCAGAATGATGCGCGCATCGAGGTCAAGAATACGACCTGTTATATGTGTGCCTGCCGCTGCGGCATCCGCGTAACACTGCGCGACGGCGAGGTACGCTACATTCAGGGCAACCCCGACCACCCCCTCAACAAGGGCGTGATCTGCGCCAAGGGTGCCTCGGGCATCATGAAACAATATTCCCCGGCGCGCCTGACCAAACCGCTCAGGCGCAAGGAAGGTGCCGACCGTGGTGATGGCGCATTCGAGGCCATCTCCTGGGACGAGGCCTTCCAGATCATGGAAGAACGCCTTGCGCATATCCGCAAGACCGACCCACGCAAGTTTGCGTTGTTCACCGGCCGTGACCAGATGCAGGCCCTGACCGGCATGTTTGCCAAGCAGTTCGGCACGCCCAACTATGCCGCGCATGGTGGTTTCTGTTCCGTGAACATGGCCGCCGGCATGATCTACACGATTGGTGGTTCATTCTGGGAATTTGGTGGTCCGGACCTGGAACGCTCCAAGCTGTTCATCATGATTGGTACCGCCGAAGACCACCACTCGAACCCGATGAAGATCGCGATCTCGAAGTTCAAGCGTGATGGTGGCAGGTTTATCTCAATCAACCCGGTGCGTACCGGTTACTCGGCGATTGCCGATGAATGGGTGCCGATCAAACCGGGTACCGACGGCGCACTGTTGCTCGCGCTGATCAATGAGATCATCAAGCAGGGCCTGTACGACCGTGATTTCCTCGTGCAGTACTCGAACAGTGCCGAGCTGGTTAACCAGGACGAGGCCAGTTCCGAGTACGGCATGTTCGTGCGCGCCGAGGTGCCCGAGGAAGAAGGCTGTTTCGACCCGCAGAACAAGCTGTGGTGGGACCGGAATAACAACCAGCCGACTGTCACGCATACGAAAGGTGCCGACCCGCGCCTGCTCGGCGAATTCACGCTCGATGACGGCACACCGGTCAAGCCCGCCTTCCAGATGCTCGTCGACCAGGTCAAGGAATACACACCGGAGTGGGCCGAAGGCATCACCGGTATCCCGGCCGACACAATCCGCCGTCTGGCCCACGAAATGGGCGTCACCGCGCGGGACCAGAAGATCGAATTGCCGATCGCCTGGACGGACGTGTGGGGCAACGAGCATGAAACCGTCACCGGTAACCCGGTATCGTTCCACGCCATGCGCGGCCTGGCCGCCCATTCGAATGGCTTCCATTCAATTCGTGCCCTGTCGATCCTCATGAGTATCCTCGGCACGATTGACCGCCCTGGCGGATTCCGCCACAAGGCGCCTTTCCCGCGCCCGATCCCGCCGTGCGCGAAGACCCCGAAGGGCCCGGAAGGTGTGAAGCCGAATACGCCGCTCGGTGGCATGCCGCTGGGCTGGCCGGCCGAACCGGATGACCTGTTCGTTGATGACAAGGGCGAGCCGGTGCGTATCGACAAGGCCTTCTCCTGGGAGCACCCGCTGTCAGTCCACGGCCTCATGCACAATGCGATCACGAACGCCTGGCGCGGCGACCCGTACAAGATCGACACCTTGCTGATCTTCATGGCCAACATGGCCTGGAACTCGTCGATGAACACGAGCGAAGTACGCAAGATGCTCAACGACAAGGACGAGAACGGCGAATACAAGATTCCGTTCCTGATCGTGTGCGATGCCTTCCAGTCGGAAATGGTCGCCTATGCCGATCTCGTGTTGCCGGATACAACCTACCTCGAACGCCACGACGTCATGTCCATGCTGGACAGACCGATCTCCGAATACGACGGCCCGGTCGATTCCGTGCGTATTCCGGTCGTCGCGCCGAAGGGCGAGTGCAAGCCGTTCCAGGAAGTGCTGATCGAACTCGGTTCACGCCTGAAGTTGCCGGCCTTCACCCATGAAGACGGTACGCGCAAGTTTCGCAACTACCCGGACTTCGTCGTCAACTATGAAACCGAGCCGGGTTCCGGTATCGGCTTCCTCGCCGGCTGGCGCGGCAAGGGTGGCGAGAAGTTCATGAAGGGCGAGCCGAACCCGAACCAGTGGCAGATGTATGAAAAGAACAACTGCGTGTTCCATTACGAACTGCCGAAGTCGTTCGAGTACATGCGTAACTGGAACAAGGGTTACCTGGAATGGGCGCAGGACCATCGTCTGACGCGCTATGCCGAGCCGATCAATATTCATATCTACTCGGAAGTCCTGCAGCAGTTCCGCCTTGCCGCGCAGGGCAAGACCCAGGGCAAGCAGCCGCCGGAGCGTCTGCGCAAGCGTATCGAGACCTACTTCACGCCGCTGCCGTTCTACTTCGAGCCGCTTGAATCACAGCTATCCGACAAGCAGAAGTACCCGCTCAACGCGCTGACCCAGCGGCCGATGGCGATGTACCACTCGTGGGATTCGCAGAACGCCTGGCTGCGCCAGATCCATACCTATAACTACCTGTACATGAGCCCGGAACTCGGGACACAGGGTGGTTTTGAAGACGGTGACTGGGTCTGGGTCGAATCGCAGTGGGGCAAGGTGCGTTGCCTGTGCCGGTTCTCCGAAGCGGTAGAACCGGGCACGGTCTGGACCTGGAATGCGATCGGCAAGGCGGCCGGCGCCTGGAACCTGGACAACCGTGCGAATGAATCGCGCGAGGGCTTCCTGCTCAACCACGTGATCTCCGAAGAACTGCCGCCGAATGCCGACGGTGAACACCTGTCGAACTCGGATCCCGTGACGGGCCAGGCCGGCTGGTATGACGTGCGCGTGCGCGTCTACAAGGCCGGGGACGATGAGCCGCAGGAAACCTTCCCGCAGTTCAAACCGTTCAATCCGGTACCGGGGCAGGAAAAACGCAAGTCGTGGCTTGGCTTCTTCGCCGGAAAGAAAAGGAAATAATTTTAACGCAAAGACGCAAAGGCGCTGAGAACGCAAAGAGGGTGAAAATTGTTTTTTAATTATCATTCAACTCTGCAACCTTTGCGTCTCTGCGACTCTGCGTTGGGTATGAATTAACTGGAAAGAGATTCGTTATGTCTCAATTAGCATTAGTCATCGATCTGAACGTGTGCGTGGGTTGCCACGCCTGTGTCACGAGCTGCAAGGAATGGAACACCTCCGGGCCGGCGGGGTTCATGTCGGACGACAATCCCTATGACAAGGACCCGACCGGTACCTTCTTCAACCGTGTGCAGACCTACGAGGTAGGCGAGTACCCGAATACCGATACCGTGCACTTCCCGAAGTCGTGCCTGCACTGCGAGGATCCGCCGTGCGTACCGGTATGTCCGACCGGCGCCAGTTACAAGCGCGAGGAAGACGGCATCGTGCTCGTCGATTACGACAAGTGCATCGGTTGCAAGTATTGCTCCTGGGCCTGCCCCTACGGTGCGCGTGAGATCGATGAGCACCAGAAGGTCATGAAGAAGTGCACGCTGTGTGTGGATCGTATCTATGATGAAAGTCTGCCCGAGTCTGAACGCAAGCCGGCCTGTGTGCTCGCCTGCCCGACCAGTGCACGCCTGTTCGGCGATGTACATGATCCGGACTCCGAGGTATCGACGGCGATCAAGGAGGAGGCGGGTTACCAGCTCATGCCGGAATGGGGCACCAACCCGGCCAACCATTATTTGCCGCGTCGCAAGACCCATATCAAGATCCACGAGGACGAACTCGTCCGTGCCGACAATCCGCTGAAGAAGGAAGGTTACGAGCACGTTGTCGAAGAAGGTCCGACCCTCGACGATGTGACAAGTTGGTAACGTCTGGAGTGATGATTTAGGAATGATGATTGATGAATTGATGACGTCGCAAGTCATTCATCAGGTTTAACTTGGAGAGATGAAATGCATCCAGCATTTTCCGTTATTTTTCTGACCACGCTGATCGGTGTCGGCCAGGGCCTGTTCCTCGCCCTGTACACGGGTGAGAGTTATGCCACTGTGGAACTGCTGCCGGAACAGGGCAGCACCTTCTATTCATGGGGCAGCTTTATCGCGCTTGTGTTCCTGACAGGCGGCCTGATCGCCTCGTTCTTCCACCTCGGCCACCCGGAACGTGCCTGGCGCGCCGCGGCAAAGTGGCGTACCTCGTGGCTGTCACGTGAAGTGATCGTGTTGCCTGCCATGATGGGTGTGCTGGTCGTGTACGGCATCGTGCATTACTTCGGCTGGGACCTCGGCCTGCTCGGTATCGAAACGAATGTGAAGGGCGACCTGACACTGCTCATCGGCGCCGCCGGCGTCGTCGTCGCCTTTGCCCTGTACCTGTGCACGGGCATGATCTACGGCTGCATCAAGTTCATCCAGGAATGGGCGAGCCCGCTGACCGTGGTCAACTACGCGCTGATCGGCATTGCCTCCGGCTTTACC
>JASFJH010000045.1:0-10232 GCA_050122215.1 Granulosicoccaceae bacterium
GCTCTTCCAGCTCTGCTGACATGCTCTGCTGGTTGTTAACGAAGTACGGTGACAGGTAACCGCGGTCAAACTGCATACCCTCAACCACGTCGAGATCATTTTCCAGGCTTGTACCTTCTTCAACCGTGATAACGCCTTCCTTGCCGACCTTTTCCATTGCCTCGGCAATGATGCCACCGATGTTGGCATCGGAGTTGGCGGAGATGGTGCCGACCTGGGCAATCGCGTTGCTGGTTTCACACGGCTTCGACAACTTCTTCAGTTCCTCAACGGCAACTGTTACGGCCTTGTCGATACCACGCTTCAGGTCCATCGGGTTCATACCGGCGGCGACTGATTTCATGCCTTCACGCATAATGGCCTGGGCCAGTACGGTTGCTGTAGTGGTACCGTCACCGGCAACATCAGATGTCTGTGACGCGACTTCCTTGACCATCTGCGCGCCCATGTTCTCGAATTTGTCTTTCAGTTCGATTTCCTTCGCCACTGAGACACCGTCTTTTGTCACGGTCGGCGCACCGAAGCTCTTTTCCAGAACGACGTTGCGGCCCTTCGGACCCAGGGTCACCTTGACGGCATTGGCGAGTGTATTCACACCGCGCACGATACCGTGGCGGGCGTCATCACCGAATTTCACTTCTTTCGCTGACATATTGTTTTCCTCTTGAATCTAGTATGAATTCCGTACGGGCGGTTTTTAGTCGATAACCGCGACGATATCTTCTTCGCGCAGGACGAGCAGATCTTCACCTTCGACCTTGACCTCGCTGCCCGCGTACTTGCCAAACAGCACCTTGTCGCCAATCTTGACGTCGAGGGGGCGCACTTCGCCATTGTCGAGCGGCTTGCCGTTACCGACGGCAACAATTTCACCCTCGGACGGCTTTTCGGTTGCAGCATCGGGGATCACGATGCCACCAGCGCTCATACGTTCTTCTTCCATGCGACGGACCACGACGCGGTCATGCAAGGGACGGATGTTCATAGGGTTTTCTCCTCATCTTCTGGTTATTGCCAGAAAAAACAAAAACTTGCTAACAAACCCCGGTTGTCCCGGTTGTTCATCGTTAGCACTCTCAATTGATGAGTGCCAATCATAGGGAGGAAAATAGAAAATTCAAGAGCTGGTAAGGAAAAGTTGGCGATTAATGAAGTTAGCAGTCATCAGTAGGCAGTTGGCAGAAAAGCCCAAAAACACGCTTTCTGGATACTGCGAGCTGGCGGCTGACGGTTGCCAACTATGTTTAATCGTCTTCGCGGGTGTATTCACCCTCGATGGTGCGCCGTCCACCGCCGCCACCGGGACGTGGTCCCTGCCCCGGGCCACCCGGTGGCCGGAACAGGCTGCGCAACAGGCGCCGGATCAGGGCCTGGCGCAGCGGCGGGATCAGGCACAGGAAACCAATCGCATCAGTGAAAAAACCCGGGGTCAGCAGCAAGGCACCGGCAAACAGCAGGCAGCCGGCCTCGAGCATTTCCATCGCCGGCAGTTCGCCACGCTCGGTGGTCTCACGCAGGCGTTGCAGGGTCGAGAAGCCCTGTTGGCGGACGAGGACGGCACCGAGTATCGCCGTCAGGATGATGACACTGATGGTGGCGAGCGTGCCGATGCGGTAGCCGATCTGGATAAACAGCGTTATCTCGATCAGCGGCACGGCAATAAACAGCAGTAATAGAATGATTCCGGGATGCATACCCATAAGGTACCCGGCCCGGGGAATAAGCGCAAAACTGCTGCGTCTGTTTGTCTGCCTGTGCCTGCAAACCGCTACCTGGCCAAAGCGCCGGGGACGGCTTTCATGCTATCTTTGCCTGATGTCCGAGATAAACCCGACAACAGCCGAGCACCTGCTGGTGCTGTGCACCTGCCCGGATCATGACACAGCCACGCAACTGGCGAAGACGCTCATTGACGAGGCGTTGGCAGCCTGTGTGAATGTTTTGCCGGGGCTGACGTCGTTCTACCACTGGCAGGGCAAATGCGAATCAGGCACTGAGGAATTGCTGATAATAAAAACCCGGACGGCTGCTTACCCGGCACTCGAAGCACGGCTGCAGGCATTGCACCCGTACGAACTTCCGGAGATTATCGGAGTCACAATCGAGGCAGGCTTGCCGGGTTACCTGGCATGGGTAGATGAGTCCTGTAATCGAAACACCAGGGAACCAGAACAATGATGAAAAAAATTGCCGTTTTGTTATTCGGCCTGTTGTACATGTCTTCCGCCTTGGCCATCTCTGAAGACGAACCACTCTCTCCGGAGGAAGCCTTCAGTGTGCAGGGCCGCGTAATTGACGCCAATACTGTTGAAGTAGAATGGCGTATCGCCGAGGGGTATTACCTCTACCATGACAAGGTGCACTTCACATCGCAAACCCCGGGCATTGAACTGGACAACGTCGAGCTCCCTGCCGGCAAAAAGAAATACGACGAGATCTTCAAAAAGGAACTGGAAACCCATCGCCATACGCTGACCGTGCGCGTGCCGCTGCTGCGCAAGGACAGTTCGGTCAACACCCTGCAGCTTATCGCTGCATCACAGGGTTGCGCCGATATCGGGCTGTGCTACCCGCCACAGAAACAGGCCATCCTGCTCAGCCTGCCGGCAATCACCGCGCCCACTGACAAGCCGGCCGGTCTGCAGAAACTCAAATCGCTCGGCAACAGTCTTGGCCTCGGGGCTGCCCAGGAATTCCTGCCGCCGGACGAAGCCTTTGCCTTCAGTGCGCACATGTCGGATAGCGGCACGATTGTCGCCGACTGGCAGATCGCTGAAGGTTATTACCTGTACCGTAACAAGTTCGCCTTCAGCACCGATACGCCCGGCGTGGCACTCGGCAATGCAGTGATACCGGCCGGCGAAATGCACACCGGGATCCTGCCCGATGGCACGGAGGGCGAGGTCGAGGTGTACATGCACGGCGTGCAGATCAGCGTCCCGGCACAACGCACCGACGCCGCGGCCAACACGGTCAACTTTATCGCCAGTTTCCAGGGCTGTGCCGATGCCGGCATTTGTTACCCGCCCATGACCAAGACTGTCAGTTTTGATCTGCCAACAACCACCCTTGCCGCAGCACCTGCCGCGATAGAAAAGGTCGCCGAGACGGACGAGGACAAGACAACCTACCTCGGCTATATCCTCGCCGCATTCGGTATCGGCCTGTTACTGACCTTCACGCCCTGCGTGCTGCCGATGATCCCGATCCTGTCCAGCATCATCGTTGGCCAGAGCACGGGCGGCGAGATCACGAAACTCAAGGGTGGCATGCTGTCGCTGAGCTACGTGCTCGGCACCTCGGTCGTGTACAGTGCCGCGGGCTGGGCGGCCGGTGCCTCCGGCAAGCAATTGCAGGCCTATTTCCAGAACGCCTGGGTGATTGGCAGTGTCAGTATCATCCTCGTGCTGCTCGCGCTGTCGATGTTCGGGCTGTTCACCATCCAGATGCCCACATCCATCCAGTCGCGCCTGCAGTCGAAGAGTTCCGGCATCCAGGGTGGTTCGCTGTTCGGTGTCTTTGTTATGGGCATCCTGTCCTCGATGATCGTCGGCGCCTGCGCCTCACCGGTGCTGCTGTCGGTGCTCGGCGTCGCGATCAAATCCCAGGACCCGCTGCTTGGCGCGCTGATCATGTTCGCGATGTCGCTCGGCATGGGCGTGATCCTGATCGCCATCGGCGTCGGTGCCGGTTTCCTCATCCCGAAGGCCGGTACCTGGATGGACAGCGTCAAGTATTTCTTCGGCGTGCTGCTCATCGGTGTCGCGATTTATATCCTGACCGTGTTACCGGCCGTACCGGTGCTGCTACTGTGGGGCGTGTTCTTCATCACCGTCGCCGTGTACCTCGGTGCGACGCAAAGCCTGCCGGAAGGAGCGAGTGGCTGGCGTGTGCTCTGGAAGGGTATCGGTACCGTCCTGTTGATCTGGGGGGTGCTCAGCCTGCTCGGTGGCATCCAGGGCAACCGCGATTTCCTCAAGCCGATCGACTTCAGCGCCATCTCGATGGGCGGTCCTGCCGGACAACAGGTCACCGTGGCCTCGGCACACGAGCTGTTCCGGCAAATCTCCTCGCCCGCCGAACTTGAGCGCGAGATGGCGGCGGCGCGTGCCGCCGGCAAACCGGTCATGATCGATTTCTTTGCGACCTGGTGTACCGATTGCCTGCGCATGGAAAAATCGACGTTTGCCGATGCCGGGGTGCAGAAACTCCTGCAGGAATTCGTCGTCTTGCAGGTCGATGTCACCGATCCCGACAATCCGGACACCTCGGCCGTACAGAAACAACTCGGCGTATTTGCGCCACCGGCGATCCTGTTCTTCGGCGCTGATGGTAGCGCCAACGAGGCCATGAATTTCTATGGCTACAAGGGTATTGATGAATTCAGTGCCCACCTGCAGCAAGCACTGAACAGGTAAACATTTGCTGCCTGTATTGCTAGACTGGTCGATGCGCCATGTTGGTGCATAAGAATCTGTTCGGAGAGAAAATCACGTGTTAGCCATGACCCTGCGCCTGTCCGGCGTATGCCTGCTCGCTGCCTTGCTGGCAGCCTGTGACCGGCCACAATCCACCACCAGCGTGCCTGACAATCATAACGACATCGACACCTCGGCCGCCGCCCCACCTTCGCAACTGGCCGGCAGTAACGTCATCGGCACGCTGCGCCCGGATTTCCGCCTGCCGGATCTCGAAGACCGGGTCCGCAGTATCGCCGAATGGGACGGCAAGGTAATGGTCGTGAATTTCTGGGCGACCTGGTGCCCACCGTGTCGCAAGGAAGTGCCCGCCTTTATCGCATTGCAGGAACAGTACGGCGAACAGGGACTGCAATTTGTCGGCATTGCAATTGATGAAAAAGACAAGGTGATCGATTTCAGCGATACCTATGGCGTCAACTACCCGATGCTGGTCGGTGACCTCGATGCGATAAAACTCGGCAAGGCCTATGGCAACCGCTTCGGCGCCCTGCCCTATAGCGTGATCATCAACCGCGAGGGCAAGATCGCCTTCACGCAGCGCGGTGAATTGACCAGGGAGATAGCCGAAACCGAGATCAACAAACTGCTCTAAACAACCTTTTTTCTGTTTCCTAGAATGCGGAAGACACAAAGGCGCAGACGGCTGCAGGGACGCAGGAGCAATTGCCGAGATCGCTGAGGAGCTCAAATTGGGTTCTTTCTCAAATTCCAATTTCCCTTGTATCCCTGCGTCTCAGCGCCTCTGCGTCGGGTTTATCCAAAAAAAAAAACCGATTTGTGAAATTTGTCGAGAATTTCGGCGAATATTGGTCTAAAATTGCATAAATTGATGCTAACTGGATTATCCTGTCCGGATTGGCATACACTATGCGGAAAATTCACGATTTTATTGCGGCGAACATGCTGATATTTGTGCCGAACTTGCTGCTTACTTACACATAAAATTAACATGGCAAAACTGCTGCTCATCAATGGACCAAACCTGAACCTGCTCGGGACACGCGAACCCGAGGTATACGGCTCAACGACGCTCGCCGATATCGAGGCCCGTATGTGTGATCTGGCCAGCCAGGCCGGCCATGAGCTCGACTGCTTCCAGAGTAATGCCGAGCATGATCTCGTTGATCGCGTGCAGCAGGCCGGCCGCAATGGCGTTGATTTCATCATTATCAACCCCGCCGCCTATACGCACACGAGCGTCGCGCTGCGCGACGCCCTGGCCGGCGTCGCCATCCCGTTTATCGAGCTGCACCTGTCCAACGTGCATGCCCGTGAAGACTTCCGTAAGGCATCGTATTTCTCGGATCTCGCCGTTGGCGTGATTACCGGCTTCGGTGCCCATGGTTATGAACTCGCCCTTGATGCCGCCTGCAACTGGCTCGCATCCAAACCAGATAACAGGTAACACCGATGGATATACGCAAAGTCAAAAAACTCATTGAACTGCTCGAGGAATCGGGCATCGCCGAAATCGAGATCAAGGAAGGCGAAGAGTCCGTACGCATCAGCCGCAGCAGCCCGAACGTTGCACCGGTTGCCGCTGCCATGCCCGCGGCACCGGCCGCGCCTGCCCCGGTCGCCGCACCGGTCGCCGAGGAAAAAGCCGAAAGCGTGCCGGCCGGCCACATGGTGCGTTCACCGATGGTCGGTACCTTCTATCGCGCCTCGTCACCGGGCGCCAAGTCGTTTGTCGAAGTCGGTGATACCGTTTCTGCCGGCGACACGCTGTGTATCATCGAGGCGATGAAGATCCTCAACCAGATCGAGGCCGACAAGAGCGGCAAGATCACGGCCATCCTCGTCGAGAACGGCCAGCCGGTCGAATACGACGAGCCACTGTTCATCATCGAGTAAGCGCGCATTATGTTTGACAAGATTGTTATCGCAAACCGGGGCGAGATTGCCTTGCGTGTATTGCGAGCCTGTCGCGAGCTGGATATTCGTACCGTAGCGGTCTATTCCAGTGCCGACCGCGACCTGAAGCACGTCAAGCTGGCCGACGAGGCCATCTGCATTGGCCCGGCGTCTTCAACCGAAAGCTACCTGAATATCCCGGCCATCATCAGTGCCGCGGAAGTGTCCGATGCCATGGCGATTCATCCCGGTTACGGTTTCCTCTCCGAGAATGCCGATTTCGCCGAGCGGGTCGAACAAAGCGGCTTTACCTTTATCGGGCCAAGCGCCGAATCGATCCGCACCATGGGTGACAAGATCTCGGCGATCGAAACCATGAAGGCGGCGCATATTCCCTGCGTGCCCGGCTCGGCTGGCCCGGTGAACGAGGATGATCACGACGTGCTCGATATGGCGCGCGAGATAGGCTACCCGGTCATCATCAAGGCCGCCGGCGGCGGCGGTGGTCGCGGCATGCGTGTCGTCCACAGCGAAGCAGCACTGCTCAACGCGATCTCGCTGACACGCAGCGAAGCCCGTGCCGCCTTCAATAACGATATCGTGTACATGGAGAAATTCCTCGATAACCCGCGGCATATCGAGATCCAGGTACTGTCCGACTCGCACGGCAACGCGATTCACCTCGGCGAACGCGATTGCTCGATGCAACGCCGGCACCAGAAGGTTGTCGAGGAAGCACCCGCACCCGGCATTACCGAGAAACAGCGCAAACACATTGGTGAACGCTGTGCCGAGGCCTGCCGCAAGATGGGATACCTTGGTGCGGGGACCTTCGAATTCCTGTACCAGGACGGCCAGTTCTATTTCATTGAAATGAATACGCGTGTGCAGGTCGAACACCCGGTCACGGAAATGATCACGGGGGTCGATATCGTCAAGGAACAGATCCGCATCGCCGCTGGTGAAAAACTGTCTTACCGGCAGAAAGACATCGAGATTCACGGCCACGCCATTGAATGCCGCATCAATGCCGAAGACGCGAAAACCTTCATGCCGTCACCCGGCCTGATCAAACTGTTCCATCCACCGGGCGGTCTCGGTGTGCGTGTTGATTCCCATATCTATACCGGTTACACCGTACCGCCGCACTACGACTCAATGATCGGCAAGATCATCACGCATGCGAATACGCGTGAAGAGGCCATTGTGCGCATGCAAAATGCCCTGAGTGAGCTCGTGATCGACGGCATCAATACCAACACGGCCCTGCACCGGGAGATACTTGCCGATACCGCCTTCCGTCAGGGCGGCACGAATATCCACTTCCTCGAGAAAAAATTAGGACTCTAAAATCTTGAACCACGGGGGCACGGGGCACACGGGGTCAATTTATGTTGTTATTTCCCCGTGTCCCCCGTGAGCCCTGTGGTTAGAACATAAGAATGGCCTGGTTACGTCTGATTCTCGATACCGATCACGAACACACTGCTGCGTTGAGTGAGGCACTCGAGCAGGCCGGCGCAGTTGCCGTGACGCTCGAGGATGCCGCCGACCAGCCGCTGTTCGAACCCGCTCCGGGCGAAACACCGTTATGGAACAGTGTTCGCGTGGTCGGCCTGTTCCCGGCCGATCTCGATCCCGATGCGCTTCAAGACATGCTGGCGCAATCACTCGATCCCCGGACCCTGGGTACGCTGCGCATCGAACCACTCGAGGACCGCGACTGGCGTCGCGCCTGGATGGATCGTTTCCAGCCGATGTGCTTCGGTGAGCGCGTGTGGATCGTGCCAAGCTGGTGTGAAGCCCCCGAACCGGATGCCGTCAACATCGCGCTCGATCCCGGCATGGCGTTTGGCACCGGTACGCACCCGACCACCGCCCTGTGTCTCGAATGGCTTGATGGGGCACGGGTACAGGGCAAGCGCGTACTCGATTACGGTTGCGGCTCCGGCATTCTTGCCATCGCCGCCGCCAAACTCGGCGCCGCCGAGGTCTGGGCCATCGACAATGATCCGCAGGCGTTGCTCGCCACCCGGGACAACGCCGAACATAACGCGGTGACATTACATACCGGCCTGCCGAAAGACACGCCGCAAGAGCCATTTGATATTGTCATCGCGAATATCCTGGCCGGGCCGCTGGTCGAACTGGCCCCCGTGCTCATGGCACGGCTCGGGCCGGCTGGTCAGCTCGTGTTATCCGGCCTGTTGCCCGAGCAGGCCGATGCGATCGCGCACGCCTATGCCCCGCGTTGCGTACTGGACCAGCAGGTCGAGCGCGATGGCTGGATGCGCCTGTCCGGGCAATGCATGTGATCACCGGGCTTGCTGTCAGGCATGACATATATATAAGGTAACTGCATGCAAACCCATTGCCCCCACTGTGAAACCGTGTTCCGCGTCAGCGAAGAGCAACTCGCGCTTGCCGAAGGCCAGGTCCGCTGCGGTGAATGCGATCATATCTTCAATGCCCGCGACACGCTGATCGAGGAAGGCGTTGAGCAACAGGCCAATGACACCGGCATACAAATCGACACGGTCGAACACGAGTACGAGTACGAGGCAACACAGATAGATATCCCCGGCTTCGAGATCCCCCCGACACATCGCGAGGGGACGGAAGCAGCAGTTGACAGGGGCAGCGAAGCGGTGGCCGAAGACGTGGAAGCCGGACCTGCGCAGCCCGAAGAACAGTCGCCGGCCGCTGAAGAAACACCCGGCATGGAAGACGAGGCCAGCACGACTTCGTCGTCAGACAGCCACGATGCCGAAATCGATAGCCGCGGTTACCAGCCGCAGGCACTATACCCGGAACTGAACAGCGCGCTCGTGATCCAGGCGCCACCGAGCCTGTTCCGCACGTTGGCCGGGGCATTGGCTATCCTCGCCCTGCTCATGCTACTGGTCGGGCAATTTGCCTACTTCCAGCGCGACAGTCTGGCCAGGCATGCCGGCTTGCGGCCACTGCTGGACAAACTGTGCCAGGTGCTGGATTGCCGCATCGCTGCAACGCGCGCACCGCAAAGTGTGCGACTGCTACGCCACGAGGTGACGACACACCCGGGGCGGCCCGATGCCCTGTCTGTGACGGCCGTGATCGTCAACGAGGCCGGCTTCACTCAGGCCTACCCGGTATTACGCCTGCGCTTCCTCGATGTCGACGGGCGCCTGCTCGCACAGCGTGACTTTCTGCCCGCGGAATACCTGCCCGCCGATGTTGATGCCGCGCAAGGCATGCGTAGTGGTGAGCCCGTCAACACCCTGCTCGAACTTTTTGACCCCGGCAACAAGGCGGTCAGCTACGAATTCGATTTCCTGTAACCAAGGTTGGCAGTTTGCAGTCGTCAGGCACGGCTGTGCGTTTGTTCTGCAACCTGCTTAACGCCAACTTGTTATTTCACCTCTCACGTCGCATTGCATTGGGTAAAATTTGACCAGCGGCGCAATACGGGTATGATCGCCCGTCCGGGTGTCGATGACCCGAATATAAGATTAAAAATTATTTGATCTGCGATCTGGAACAGCGCATGCAAATCGGACCCTACACATTGCCGAACAACCTCGTGCTCGCGCCCATGGCTGGCGTGACCGATCGCCCGTTCCGCCAGTTATGCAAACGACTCGGTGCCGGCATGGCCGTGTCCGAGATGGTGACCTCGAACTCGCTGTTATGGGGCAGCGAAAAAACCCGCCGCCGCGCCAACCATGAGGGCGAGACCGAGCCCAAGTCGGTACAGATCGCCGGTGCCGAGCCGGCGATGATGGCCGAGGCCGCTCGCCACAACGCCGATAACGGTGCGCAGATCATCGACATCAACATGGGCTGCCCGGCAAAGAAGGTCTGCAATGTCATGGCCGGCTCGGCGCTCATGCAGGACGAGGCACTGGTCGGCCGCAT
>JASFJH010000046.1:0-10169 GCA_050122215.1 Granulosicoccaceae bacterium
CTGTTTTAACTTGCTGCTCAAGTGCGGCAGCCCCCAGCGGTTTGGCGTGCGCTCGCCTTCCAGTATGACAAGGGGTAACCTGGTTTTGCCCACGGCTTCGATATAGACCGGTTCATTGCCGGGCACGGGTTCGAGTAGATTCAGCCGGGGATAAAGCATAATCGCGCCTTTCAGTGCTTTATGGCCTGCCTGTTTTTCCCATTCGACGGCCCCGCGCAGCAGCGGCGCAGCGGCGCGACCACCTGCAACCAGGTAGATGTCTTTAGCGGGCCGCTCTTGAGTCATGAGCTCGATGACAGCAGCGACTTCCTGTCCCGGTATCTTGTAAATACTGGATGGTCCCTGTGGCAAAAAATGGGCGCTCAGGAAATCGGGCAGCCAGACCTCAATACCCTGTTTGGCCAGGTATTCTGCGGCACGGGTTTCCGGGCCAATGCTGCCTTCATTACAGGCCAGCCAGAGCAGGATTTTATCGCCCGTGGCAGGATAGATGCTGATATCGACATCGACATCGGCAGCGACCGACAGGGTGACTGTTTCACTGGCCATGACGGTTGTCTGCCAGGCGAGTGTGAACAGCAGGCCCAGAATAAATACGCTGTGACGGGCATTTAGGCTACGCATGTACCTTCATATCTTGAGCATAGTAGAAACATTATGATGCATTATTTATTCGCACAAATCATTGACCCTGATCAATAAATATTAGTGCATACTAATATGCTTCCAGGGCCTCACCACTCCGGCAGCCCGGCCAGACAGGGCGTTTACCGGCATAGTCCCCTCGTGCCTAGCGGGTTCAGGGGATCGGGCATCACTATCGAGTGACGCTAAAAACAACCGTATCCGCTGCCCTAGACGCAAAGACGCCAGTCTTCATCATGATTGCGTTAAGATGAACACGACACCCTTGTCTCCATGAAATTTACGGAGCGCGCATGACTATTCAAACTGCCGTCGAACGACTCAACACGCAATTGCCGCTCAAGGCCAGGCAGAACCGGTTAACGCCCGCATTGAAAGCGGCGCATCAGAAAGTGCTGACGTCGCTGGTCGAGCAAGGCCGCCCACCAAGGGATGACGAGCTGAAGTCAGTGCTCGGAGAAGCAAGCCTTGCAGACAGTTTGCACAGATTGGGCGCTGACGATCTGGTGGTGCTCGATGCGCAAGGCAAACACGTGCTGGGGGCCTACCCCGTGACCAGCGAGCAGACTCCCCACAAAATCACGGTGAACGGCCATATCATTCATGCCATGTGTGCCCTGGATGCCGTGTCCGTGGCGCCCATGTTTAACACCGCCGTCTCGATCGCGTCGAGCTGCCACGTGACGCACACCCCGGTCACTATCCAGATGCAAGGCAGTGATATTCTGGAGGCGTCACCTTCTGCCGAGGTGACGGTGGGCATTCGCTGGCAAATCCCTGCGGCCGTTGCCGCACATAGCATGTGCATGGCAATGGTGTTTCTTAAAGACCGGCAAACCGCAGAAGCGTGGCAAGATGGGGATACGGAAAATATCTCGTTGTTTAGCCTGCCGGAAGCCGTCGCGTTTGGTGAAGCCTTCTTTTTGCCGTTAATGGATTAATACAACCGGGACATAAATCAATAAAACCAATGGGGGCCAGAGGCCCTGCAACGTGATCGCTGCCGTTCATATATGGTTTATGGACATAGTATAGCGTTTAATCGGGTCTGGGCCTGTTGTTTCCTAAAGCAGCTCACTCTGTTTATCCAGTTTCTTGATGGATACCGGCATCGAGGTCTTTAACTCCTGTGCGAACAATGACACGCGCATTTCTTCCACCATCCAGCGATACAGTTCCCATGCCGGGCTGAGCCTTTGCTGTGGGTCATCACTGATCTCGTTATAAACCCGGTTCCAGTGCTTCTGTATTTCTGCCTGGCGTTTCTTGTCGGCATCGGGTGAACGTTCCAGCTTTTCCAGCCGCAGGTTAATGGCTGCAAGATAACGCGGCATGTGTTTCAGCCACTGGCGTGGTGTGGCGCTGATAAACCCCTCATAGACCAGGCACCCGAGTTGTTGCCGGATATCCTTGACGGCATCAAACCAGGTCAGGGGAAGATTACCCTGCAGGCGCCTGGCGGCCTTGTGGTGTTGCGTGAAGATGTCATGGATCATGTCACAGGTTTCATTGGCAACCTGCAGGAGCCTTTTCTTTGCCTCACCAACAAGCTTGTTAAACGCCTCTTCTGAACGGATATCGTCAACATCCGCAAACAGCGCATAATCGATGATGGCATCTTCGAGGTCCTGGAGCAGGCCCTGCTTGTTACCGATGGAGGCATAATACAGCTGGATTTTATCCAGGTGGCGCAGGTTCTTGCGCAGGTACTTCATTTCCTGCCGCGCCACCAGCCTGAACAGGCGTCGCAGACCGGGTCGCATCTGCGCGCTGGCCTGCGCCTCGCCACTGAACAGGCGGACAGCGACACTCTCCCCGGTATCACTGTCATCAACGATTGCCGGGTAGACGCGGATCACCAGCCCATGCTGTTCCAGCTCTACGACCTCGGGCAAATCCCCAAAGTCCCATTGGGTAATGTTTTCTCTTTCTATGTCAGAGGTGGGCAATTCCGACAACACCGCTTCACTAAGACCTGATAGCTCCTCCTGCAAGCGCGGCAGATCCCTGCCCACGGCCAGCACCTGGTTATCCTGGTCAATCACCCGGAAGTTCATGCGATAAAACGCGGGCAGGTTATCCAGCTGCCAGGCATCGCTGGCGATGGGCTTGCCACTGGCTTTTTGCATATGCGTGGCCAGGCTCTCGATTAAAGGCACTGACAAGTCAGCGCCTGTCCGGAGAAAGTCATCGGCATAATCCGGCACGGGCACAAACAACTTGCGCAGAGCCTTTGGCAAACACTTGATCAGCGCAATCACCTTGTCGCGCAACAGGCCGGGCACCAGGTAATCAAACGGCTGCTCACGTAACTGGCCGAGCATGGCCAGAGGCACGATAACCGTGACACCGTCTTCGGCATGCCCGGGGTCAAAGTGATAATCCAGCTGCAGCGTAACCCCATTGACCTCCATCGTGTCCGGGAACTGGCCCCCACTGATATGTTCGGCCTCATGCCGCATCAACGCTTCTTTCTGCAAGTACAGGAGTTCAGGCCGGGTTTGCTGCACGGACTTGAGCCATTTTTCAAACGCCTTGCCACTGTAGATACCGGCAGGGATACGCTCATCGTAAAACTGATACAGCGCCTGCTCATCGACGAGGATATCCCGGCGGCGGCTCTTGTCTTCCAGCTCCTCGATCTCGGCGATCACCGACTGGTTATATTTAAAGAACGAGGCCCGGGTATTAAAGTCACCCTGCACCAGCGCCTCGCGAATGAATATCTCACGCGCCAGCACCGGGTCGATGGGGCCATAGTTGATACGCCGTTTCGGACACAGGGTGATGCCATACAAGGTCGTGCGCTCATACGCCGAGACCTGTGCCGGCCCTTTCTGCCAGTGCGGCTCCGAGTAACTGCGCTTGAGCAAATGCCCGGCGAGGTCTTCAATCCACTGCGGTTCAATACGCGCCACCGTGCGGCCATACAGGCGGGTGGTTTCAACCAGCTCGGCACACATGACCCATTTGGGTGGTTTCCTGGCCTGCCAGGAGCCCGGGTGTATATAAAAACGAATGTTGCGCGGCCCCTGGAATTCATTACTTTCCAGCGACTTGTTACCGATATTCCCCAGCAGGCCGGACAACAGTGCCCGGTGGATGGCCTCATAGCCGGCCTCGGTGGTATTGAGCCTGACGCCCTGCTGCTTGAACAGCGCGGCAAGTTGCTGGTAAATATCCCGCCACTCCTGCATGCGGTTGTAGGATAAAAAATGCTGCTTGCAGAACTTGCGCAGCTTGTTCTGGCTAAGGTGCTTGCGCTGCTCTTCATAGACATGCCACAGCTTCAGGTAAAACAGGAAGTCTGACTTTTGCTTTTGCTTCGCCTGCTTGTCCTTGCGGTTGCCGCCTGCGCCCTCCTCATCCTCGAAGGCCTCGTTAATGAGCCGGTGTTTTTCATCGGCCTTTTGTTGCTTGTCCACCGGGCGTTCGCGCGGGTCCTGCACGCTCAGGGCGCTGCCGATGATCAAGAGTTCCTGCAGGCAACTGAATTTCCTGGCCGCCACCAGCATGCGGCCAACCTTCGGGTCAACCGGATAACGGGCGATCTCCCGCCCCAGCGCCGTGACATTGTTGTGTTTATCAACGGCACACAGTTCATGTAATAACTTGTAGCCATCCTTGATATAGCGTGCATCGGGTGGCTCGATAAAGGGAAAGTCTTCTATATGCCCAAGGCGCAATAACTCCATCTGCAAAATCACCGACGCCAGGTTGGTGCGCCTGATCTCCGGCTCGGTAAACTCGGGGCGCTGGTTATAATCCTCTTCCGAGTACAGGCGAATACACACGCCTTCACTGATCCGGCCACAACGGCCCTTGCGCTGATTGGCGCTGGACCGGGAAATCGGCTCAATGGGCAGGCGCTGGATCTTGCTGCGGTAACTGTAACGGCTGATCCTGGCCATGCCCGTATCAATCACATAATGAATGCCAGGCACCGTCAAAGAGGTCTCGGCCACATTCGTGGCCAGAATGATGCGCCGGTGCCTTGCCGGGCTGAACACGCGATTTTGTTCGGCCGCACTCAGGCGCGCATACAGGGGCAGGATCTCGGTCTGGGGCGGATGATGCTTGCGCAGTGACTCTGCCGCTTCACGGATCTCCCGTTCGCCACTAAAAAATATCAGAATATGCCCCGGACTCTTGCCCTGTGCCGTATCGATCGCCGAGAGCTCGTCTACCGCATCAAGAATCGCCTGTTGTGCATCCTTGACTGCCGAGTCTGTTTCATCCGCGGCTTTTTTGTCATCCACCAGGGGGCGGTAACGCACCTCCACCGGATAGGTACGGCCCGAGACTTCTATCACCGGGGCATTGTCAAAATGGCGGGAAAATCGCTCCGTATCAATCGTCGCCGAGGTGATAATCAGCTTCAGATCAGGCCGTTGCGGTAACAGCTGTTTGAAATAACCGAGTAGAAAATCAATGTTAAGGCTGCGCTCGTGCGCCTCATCAATAATCACGGTGTCATAATCATTGAGATAACGATCCGCCTGTATCTCCGCCAGCAAGATACCGTCCGTCATCAGTTTCAGATGCGTCTTCGGGCTGACGTGGTCCTTGAAGCGAACCTTGTACCCTACCGCAGCACCTGGTTCCGCCTGCAATTCCTCGGCAATGCGGTTGGCAATACTCCTCGCCGCCAACCGTCGCGGCTGGGTGTGGCCAATCAGGCCCGCGACACCACGACCCAGTTCCATGCAAATCTTGGGGATCTGTGTCGTTTTCCCCGAGCCCGTTTCACCGGCGATGACAACGATCTGGTGCTGTTGAATCGCGTCACGTATCTCATCACGGCGCTCACAGACGGGCAAATGTTCGGGAAATGTTGGCGCAGGTAAACTCGCCAGGCGCTCAGAGCGAAGCAGAACAGAGGCCTGGATATCCCCTTCCAGCTTTTCCAGCTGCTGTTTCACCCGGGAATGCTTGTGCTTCGGATGCTGGAGCTTTTCAAGACGTCGACGAAATCGGAATTGATCTCGCAACATACACCTGGCAATCAGCTTGTAAAGGTCTTCTGGGGGGGTGTTCATCTATTGCGTATTTTACGACAAGCGGATGGTGAGTTGAACCTGATCCACTGTCGAGCGCGTTATCGGCCGCTAGCTACCCAAGGTGGAATTCCATTTGTAGATCAGCCCGACCTTTGTATTTACACGTTCTTGACCGGCACTGCACATGAATTCCCACTTTACGGCTATTGATGGATGTCTGTTATCAGCTGCGGATTCAAGCCTGATAAAAATACCCTCGAGCCTGTTTTTTTTGAAGGACGAGAGGGCTAAGGAAGTGCGTCGTCTCTAGCGACCTGCGCGCTCTCTTCGTCGGCCGAGAAGTGTGATGGCGCCTGCCAGGCCGACAGCGGTGAACGCGGCCCCGGCGATGAAAGTCGCTGACGGGCCGACCCACTCCCAGAGTACGCCCGCGATGAGGCTGGCTGCCAACAGCGCCATGCCTGTGACGAGATGGAAGAGCCCGAAGGCGCTACCTCGCAGCGCGGCCGGGGCCGTCTCGGCGACGAGCGTGGCAAGCAGGCCCTGGGTCATCCCCATGTGCAGCCCCCACAGTCCGGCGCCCAATATGACGACCCAGAAGTTTGGCGCCAGGGCCAGAATGATGTCCGCGATGATGAGGACAGTGAAACCGCCGGTGAGGATAACCCGCTTGTCAGCTTTATCGGAGAGCGCTCCCATCGGATAGGCCGAGACCGCGTAAACCACATTCATGACGATCAGGACCGCGGGAACCAATGTCAGAGGCAGGCCTTGCTCCTCTGCCCGCAGAATCAGGAAAGCCTCACTGAAACGGGCCAGTGTCAACACCGTGCCTACCCCGACCACACCCCAGAAGTGGCCGCCGAGTACACCCAATTCCTGCCACCGGATGGGCGTGCGCGCGGCTCTTTCCGGGACATGGCGCGCAGGCTCGCGGACGCCGATCACCAGGATCCCGACGGCAATCAGCCCGGGCACCACCGCGAGCCAGAAAACCAGGCGGAAATTATCCGAGGACAAGGCCATCAGTGCGATGGCAAGCAGCGGTCCCGCGAAAGCCCCCACGGTATCCAGCGACTGGCGCAGGCCGTAAGCCGCGCCCCACAAACGGGGCGGAGCCAGCTCGCTGACCAGTGCATCGCGCGGTGCGCCACGGATACCCTTGCCGATCCGATCTGAAAAGCGCGCGATCAGTACCCAGGACGCCGCAGGCGCCAGCGCGAAGAGCGGTTTCGAGAGCGCACCGATGCCATAGCCGAGGACCGTGAGTAGCTTGCGCTTGCCAAGCCGGTCGCTGAGCCACCCCGAGAACAGCTTGGCGATCGAGGCGGCCGCCTCGCCGATACCCTCAATAATGCCGACTGTTACCGTACTCGCGCCGAGCACCGTCACGAGAAACACCGGCAGCAGAGCGTGGATCATCTCCGAGGAGATATCCATGAAAAGGCTGACGAAGCCGAGCGCCCAAATGCTCGCGGGAAGCCGCCGAGCTGCGTTCTCTTCTACACCAGAGTCCGTCTCCGAGTTCCTCCTTCGATGCTGAATCATGCGGTCATCGCCCAACCCGGGGCCCTCGCGCCAGGCTGCCGGGCAAGGTGCGCGACAGGATTTCAATCCCGGCCTGGCAATCAATCATGGCACGGTGCCCTTCAAAGAAGGGCCCGTACTTGTAGGCCAGGTACTCGAGCTTGACGCCTTCCATGCCCTCCTCGTTCCAGTTGATGTCGGCAATCGAACACGCCCAGGCGATGTCTTTGAAGTCATCAAGCAGGTTTTCACAAAAGGGCCGATCTGAGCGCTTTTTCATCGCGATCAGCTCATTGATCGTCGCGATCCGTAAACCCCTTACCGAACCGGCGGCGAAATTGTCGATGACCAGCGGGTATTTAACTTTACAACCCTATAAACAAGCAGTCGTTTGATTCGTGTGACTTGTTAATCTTCCCTTGTTTTATCGTAAGGGAATCGAGTGTGCCCAAAACGAATGATCAGAATGGTAATTGCGATCATCAAGGTGGCACCGGCGACGCCCAACATTTCCAGGGTGCCGAGATTTTTCATATCCAGAATTAGATAGCGCGCCAGTGCAACGATCGCTATGTAGAGCGGCATGCGGACAGGCAGCTTCCCCGATTCAAGGTAAATGGCCACCATCGCCAATACCTCGAGATAGATAAAGAGAAGCAGCAAATCAGCCAATGTCACGCGCATGGCCTCTAGCATCGAGGAGATTTCAAAGCCAATGGCGATGACCGTTGCAATGGCGATGATGAAAAGCCCAAGATCCTGGACCAGCACCAATGCCTTATGTCCTAGATGGTTGATAGTGCTCATGACTGCATGCCCTGAATTATCGTCCGGGTTACCTGTTTATCTTCATTCCTGTTGAATAACAGCACATTAGTGATTTTCGCCCTGACTATCAAGCTGACAAAAAAACAGGGGAGCCATCCCTCCTGGTGCGGTGCACGCTCATACCCGGTTACAGGAAGAGTTTATGCTTAAATCTGAAGAAATAGCTATCAGGGAACAATACTCTCTTCTCTAACCCCATTTTTTATCGCGAGTATCTACAACACACTCCAGGCGGACAAACTTGCGCAAAAAAAGCCCGTGAAAGCGGGCTTTTGGCGCAAGAAAACGACAAGCCCGTTACTCTTCTTCAACCAGCTCTATCTTGATACGACTGCCGTGATCATTCGCATGGACTTCTACCAATCCGGGTAGACGATTTGCCAGGTAAGCAGAGTATGCGGCGATCAAGACCTCGTTTTCCTGTTGCAAAGCCCTGATAAAGTTCATTGTCACAAACGTGGCGCGCTGATGCTTATCAGGGTGAGGTATTAATTCACCCTGAATCTTGATTCCGCGCGCCATATCGCTATCCATCTTGTCGAGAAACGCTAACTTCTGATCATCGATGGGCACTTCCTTATCGTACTCATAGACAGCCTGGTTATTGACGAAAATAGTAACTTTTTTCATTGCGGCGATATCCGGCTTTTTAATTCTGTCTGAAATCAATACTGATACGATCGCCGGCAACAGGTCTGAACAATTTATCAGCAAACGCTACATGATCAGGGTGATCGCGATAGCTATCGATCAGTTTTTCATGCACAAATTCAATCAGCCATGTGAATTTATAGCGGGCATCTTCCTGCACGGCCTTGCCGGTAATGACACGACGCACCCCGGGGATCGTGCTTAATACCTTCTCCCCTTCGCTCATCATGTGCTCCACCTGCGCCGCATCACTCGTATCCACGTTATAAATAATCACATGGTGAACCGGTTGCCATGCTTCTGACACGGCCAACACTTCGTCGGCCTGCCCGGCCGAGCCCCAGTTAACCATGCAGCGTTCCACCTCGGCGCGTATCGCATCCTGGATGCCATTGACAATGCCGGTATATCCACATCGTTCATCGGTGGCAACATTGGCACGCATCCTGGAGCCGGCCGCATCGGCAAGGGCAGTGTAGTAATTGATCTTGGCAACACCGTTTTCGATCAGTTTACTGAATTGTTCATCAGATAAGCCGGTGCCACCATGGATAACAAGTGGCATGTGCAGGGCGTCGTTGATTTGTTTCAGGCGTTCAAAGTCCAGAACAGGTTCACCCTTCATACGGCCGTGCACGGTACCAATGGAGACGGCCAGAAAATCAACCCCGGTTTGTTGCACGTAGGCCTGCGCTTCTTCTACCGAGGTGTACACCACTTCACCGGGATGCTTCTGTGCATCCTCACCTTCCACACCGGCCACATAACCCAGTTCCCCTTCAACCGGTACACCACAGGCATGCGCCATGTTGACAATTTTCTGCGTCATTGCCACGTTGCCATCAAAGGCCTCATGCGAGGCATCCACCATCACGCCGTTGCACCCCGCGTTGATCGCTGCAACCGCGGATTCAAACGAAGCCCCGTGGTCAAGATGAATCGCCACGGGCACGGAGGCGCGTTTGGCTGCCAGCTCGGTCGCGGCCATCGCGAGCTTGAAGTCGTAATACTCGAAGTGCGATTCGGCAAGCGACAAAATCAACGGCGAGCGTTTGGCCTCCCCTGCCGCGATAATGGCCTCAAGAAAATCCAGGCTCACCAGGTCGAAACCACCCACCGCGTAACCATTGCTATAGGCATGGTTCAGCATGTCTCGCATATTCACCAAAGGCACAATCTACCTCCTGCTTGCACCACGTCATGGATTGTAAAACCGGGAGAAGAATAGGTAGATTTACACATATAAGTAAATACATATATTTTTATTATTTATATAAATAAATGCTTATGATTTGATTGCGTGCTGAATACGACGCGTATTTCCCTGGCACAAACGAAAAAGGGCATGCCCGTATGTCCCTAGTTGACGGGCAAGAATCAGGCTAAGGGGCACGCTTTAATGCGTCCACGTCCTTGAGTGATTTGTATGCTCAAATTCAGCATGCTCGTGAAATTCTTCCTGCAATGCCTTTATCAAGGCCTTTATATATTAGTAATAATAAATAAAGTAATTACTCG
>JASFJH010000047.1:0-10165 GCA_050122215.1 Granulosicoccaceae bacterium
CTGGCGCTGCCCGGGCAGTTGTTTCTCATCCTTATCCAGATGATCGTCATCCCGCTCGTGTTCGCCTCGGTGATCCGTGGTCTGGCTGCGGGTGAAAACCTGGAACAGTTGCGCCGCCTCGGACTGCGCGTGGCCATCTATTTCGTGCTCACCACCACCGTGGCCATCAGCATCGGCCTGGCGGTGGCGCTTGTCATCAAGCCCGGCCAGTATATCGACAGCGATATGGTACAGCAGGCCATGGGCAGCGAACAGGCTGCATTGGTCCCCGCCGAGACGCTGGCCATGCCGGAACTGGGTGATCTGCCACAGAAGCTGATCACGATATTGCCGACCAATCCGCTTACCTCGATGGTGGAAGGACAGATGTTGCAGGTAGTACTGTTCGCCGTCATCTTCGGCATGGCGCTTGTCATGATGGCACCGCAGCAGTCCCGGCCACTATTGGACGTACTGGGCTCATTGCTCGAAGTATGCATGACCGTGGTACGCGTCGCCATGCGTCTGGCCCCGTATGCCGTGTTCGGCCTGATGACCCAGCTCACCACGAAGATCGGTCTCGAAGCCCTGCTCGGCATGGCCGTGTATGTCAGCACGGTGCTGCTGGGACTGGCTGTACTGCTGTGTTTTTATCTTATGCTGGCATTTTTCATCGGACGCATCAGGCCAACCAGTTTCCTCCGTGCTGCCCGTGAAGTCATGCTGCTGGCATTCTCCACCTCCAGTTCCGCCGCGGTATTGCCACTCACCATCAGGACGGCGCAGGACAAGCTTCACATCAGGAGTTCGGTTTCCCAGTTTGTCATCCCGCTTGGCGCAACCATCAACATGGACGGCACCGCCCTGTACCAGGGCGTGGCCGCTATCTTCCTCGCCCAGGTATTTGGCGTGGATATCGGCACCGGCGGCATGCTGCTCATCATCATCACCGCGGTGGGCGCCTCCATCGGCGCACCCGCCACCCCCGGCGTGGGTATCGTCATCCTTGCGCTCGTGCTGGAATCGGTAAACATTCCCGTGGCCGGTATCGCGCTCATCATGGGCGTGGACCGCATGCTGGACATGAGCCGCACCTCCATCAACGTGTGCGGTGACCTTGTGGCCAGCACAGTGATGGACCGCTGGCTGCCCGGCGAAAGTGAACCAGCCTTACCTGAAACAGAAGCGGTAACCGAACACCCGTCTGCCGGGTAGTTATATGATCACAGGGTACAGAATGTGTCTACTGCCCTGTTTTCCAATCGATGAATTTACAATGTAAACTGCAAACAAGCATTGGCTGTATTAACTTTGCTGTCGATATAGAGCGTTAACCGCAACAACAGAGGTACATGACATGGCCAGGTCAGATGCATTGCTCACCAGCAGCGGTATCAAAACTATCTATAACAAGACTATCGATCTGGTTTTTGCCGTTATCCTGCTGTTTATCACCCTGACCATGATCATCGGTGTGGTACGCCTGTTCTACCGGGTGGGTGCGCTATTCGAGCAAGGCGGTATAACCGGGAACTACCTGTATATCTTCTCGGATGTCCTCACCCTGTTCATTCTGATCGAACTGTCCCGTTCGCTGATGGAATATTTCAGCTCACACCGGCTGCGCCTGACACCCATTATTGATGCCGGTATTGTCTTCGTCCTCAGGCATATCATGATTGAGCTTTTCAATCATAAACTGGATACCGACAGCATCTATGCCCTCAGCGTACTCTTGCTGGCGCTTGGCGCCATCCGTATCGGCGCCTCCATCGACTTTAAACGTATGCAATCGGCTACGCACCACGGCAGTGCAGGAGAATCGCACACTCCCCGTTGAAACAGGCAGGCCTTATGAATCTGTTATTTACAGACCATTCCAGGAGAAACTAACAGTGGCCGTCCCTTCTGACGCAGACATGTCCTGGCACACACATGACAGCGAAGCCGTATTCGAGAAGATGGCTTCGTCTGCAGAGGGCCTGTCGCAACAGGAGGCACAGAGCCGTCTGCAGCAATACGGTTCCAATCGTCTGCGCCCGGCGAAGAAAAAAGGCCCCCTGGCACGCTTTCTCGCGCAATTTCATAATGTCCTTATCTATGTGCTGCTGGGCTCCGGCGGCGTCACTGCCCTGCTCGGTCACTGGGTGGACAGCGGTGTTATCTTCGGTGTGGTCGTCATTAACGCTGTTATCGGCTTCATCCAGGAAGGCAAGGCAGAGAAGGCACTCGAGGCCATCCGCAACATGCTGTCCCATCAAGCGCTGGTAAAGCGCGATGGCCGCTTTGTCAGCCTTGCCGCCGAACAGTTGGTGCCCGGCGATATCGTCGCCTTGCAATCCGGCGACAAGGTTCCGGCTGATTTACGTCTGTTCAAAATCCGTGAACTGCGCATCGAAGAGGCCATGCTCACCGGCGAATCGGTGCCGGTGGAAAAAAATATACAGCCGGTAGCCGAACATGCCAGCATCGGCGATCGCAAATGTCTTGCCTATTCCGGTACGCTGGTCACGTACGGGCAAGGTCAGGGCGTCGTCGTCGCCACCGGGGATCGCACCGAGATCGGCCGCATCAGCGGCATGCTGCGCGAGGTCCAGACACTTACCACGCCGTTGCTACGGCAGATGGCCACGTTTGCCAAGTGGCTCACGATCGCCATCGGCATTGTCGCTGCCGTTACCTTTGCCTACGGCGTACTGTTTCAGGATTACTCTGCGGGTGACATGTTTCTTGCCGCCGTGGGGCTGGCGGTGGCCGGTATTCCGGAGGGCTTGCCCGCAATCATGACCATCACCCTGGCCATCGGTGTGCAGAGTATGGCCAGGAAACATGCCATCATCCGCCGCCTGCCGGCCGTGGAAACTCTCGGTTCCGTCACGGTTATTTGTTCGGACAAGACCGGCACCCTCACCCGCAACGAGATGACCGTGCAGACTGTAGCCACCTCTGCCGGAACCTGCGAGGTCAGCGGTGCCGGTTACGATCCCCACGGCAGCTTCAGCCTGGATGGCAAGGACATTACCCCGCAGGAATTTCCACTCCTGCATGAAGTGTCGCAGGCAGCGCTGTTGTGCAACGATGCCACCTTGTCAGAAGTCGACGGACAGTGGCATATGCAGGGCGATCCGACCGAAGGCGCGCTTGTGACACTGGCGCTGAAGGCAGGTCTTGAACACAATTACTGCCAGAGCCAGTATCCGCGTACCGACGCGATCCCCTTCGAATCACAGCACCGCTTCATGGCCACCCTGCACCATGACCATGCCGGTCACGGCTTTGTTTACCTCAAGGGTGCGCCGGAACGCGTGCTGGAAATGTGCCATCAGCAGCGCATGCGTGGTGAGGATGTCTCCCTGGACAAGGCGTACTGGGAAGCCGTCATGCACAGCATGGCCAGCCGTGGCCAGCGCTTGCTGGCTATCGCCTTCAAGCCGGAAATGGCCGAACGGCAAACGCTTGCCTTCAGTGATGTGGAAGCCGGACTGACCCTGCTGGCGATAGTCGGCATCATCGACCCGCCCCGCGAGGAGGCTATCCAGGCCGTGCATGCCTGTCAGGCGGCCGGGATCAGAGTGAAGATGATTACCGGCGACCACGCTGTCACCGCCCGTGCCATCGGTGCGCAGATGGGTATTGGTGACGGTGTCACGGTAATCAACGGTACCGAGCTGGATACCTGTAACGAACAGCAGCTGCAAGCAGCCGTACAACACTCGGATATCTTTGCGCGAGTCTCCCCGGAACAGAAACTGCAGCTGGTCACCGCCCTTCAGGCCGCAGGCGAGGTGGTTTCCATGACCGGTGATGGCGTCAATGATGCGCCGGCATTGAAGCGCGCCGATGTGGGTGTGGCCATGGGACTCAAGGGCACCGAGGTTGCCAAGGAGGCAGCGGAGATGGTGCTCACAGATGACAACTTTGCTTCCATTGCTCACGCCGTAGAGGAAGGCCGGACCGTTTACGACAATCTGAAAAAATCGATCCTGTTCGTGCTGCCCACCAACGGTGGCGAAATGCTCACCATCATCGGCGCCATTCTGCTTGGCCGCATGTTACCCATCACCCCGGTACAGATCCTCTGGATCAACATGATCACTGCCGTCACCCTGGCACTGACCCTGGCCTTCGAGCCGCCGGAACATAATGTCATGCAGCGTCCGCCACGCGCCCCCAGGGAGCCCTTACTGTCCGGCTTTCTTGTCTGGCGCATTATCTTTGTATCACTGATCCTGGTCATCGGCACCTTCGGGCTATTCCTGTGGGAACGTGATCACGGTGCCTCATTAGAGCTGGCACGTACCGTGGCCGTGAATACCCTGGTCATGTTCGAAATCTTCTACCTGTTCAGTGCCCGATATATCCTCGCGCCTTCACTGACCCTGCAGGGACTGTCCGGAAACCGCTACGTACTGTATGCCATCGGGCTGCTGCTTCTCATGCAACTCGGTTTTACCTACCTTGGCCCCATGCAGACACTGTTCGCCACTGCGGCCATGAACTTCGATGCCTGGTTGCGTGTCATCGTGGTGGCTTCTTCGGTGCTGTTCCTCGTCGAGACAGAAAAGATGTTGCTCCGGAAATACACCAACCTGGAGCAGCAGACATCGTAAGGACAGGAAAAAGCATGTCATATCTCTCCTCGTGCAAGGCACTGCCTGGCACAACATGCCGGTTAACCTGATGCGTGTACTTGTTATCAATTCAGGCAGTTCCACCATCAAGTTCCGTCTCTATGACATGGAGTGCGAGGCGTTGCTCCTGTCGGGCACAGTCGAGCGCATAGGCGAGCCCGACAGCTGTAGTGTTTACCGCGTGCATACTGCCAGCGGTGACATAAAAGAGCATAAAGACCATTCTCCTGTCGCGGAACACTCAGCGGGACTGAAACAGATTTTTGCTTTTCTGGAAAGCAGCGGCACCCTGGATTCAATACAATCGTTGCACGCCATCGGCCATCGCGTCGTGCACGGCGGCGAGTCCCTCCAGACGCCGGCACTCATCGATGATGATGTTATTGCCGGTATACGCGAGATGGTACCGCTTGCACCGTTACACAACCCGGCCAATCTGGCCGGCATCGAGGCAATACATGATCGCTACCCGGAGGTACCGCAGGTAGCCGTCTTCGACACGGCCTTCTTCCAGGCGCTGCCGCCCCATGCCTATCGCTACGCCGTGCCGGATGAATGGTACCGACACCATTCTATACGCCGTTACGGTTTTCACGGCATCTCGCACCAACACGTTGCCAGGCAAGCGGCCGATCACCTGCAGCAACCACTGGAAAACCTGCGACTGATTACGCTACACCTTGGCAACGGCGCGAGTGCCGCGGCGATCCGTGATGGTATCTGCATCGACACCTCCATGGGCATGACGCCACTGGAAGGCCTTATTATGGGGACACGCTGTGGCGATCTTGACCCATCAGTGCCTTTCTACCTCACAAGGACTGTGGGTATGGATCTTAATGAAATCGAAACATTGCTGAATCATGATAGCGGCATAAAGGGCCTGTGCGGCGTCAGCGACATGCGCGAGGTGCACCGTCTCGCAGACAGCGGCGATGAACGCGCGTGCCTTGCCCTTGACATGTACTGTTACCGGATATCTAAATATATCGGTGCCTATTATACTGTTCTGGGCGGGCTCGATGCGCTGGTCTTCACGGCAGGGATTGGCGAAAACGATCCGGCTATGCGCCAGTCCATCTGTAACAATCTGTCGGTACTGGGCATCACGCTCGACACCGAACGCAACCAGGCTGGCACAAGCGGAATCTCCCGCATCAACAGAGATGACAGCAAGGTAAAGCTACTGGTTATTCCTGCTAACGAGGAACTCGAGATCGCCCGTCAAACCGTATCGGTCGTCAATAAATGCAGTACCTCTTGAGAGCTTCAGTCAGGCCAGCAAGGCCATCCTCTATCTACGTACATGTAGTACACAGACTCAGCGAGGAGAACGCATCATGACAGACACAGTGACAGGCAACAGCGAACCGCTGGATACGGAACAGTTGCGCAAGATTGACGCCTATTGGCGCGCCGCCAATTACCTGTCAGTCGGCCAGATCTACCTGCTCGACAATCCATTGTTGCAGCAACCGCTAAAGAAAGAACATGTAAAACCACGACTGCTGGGCCATTGGGGCACCACGCCCGGCCTGAATTTCATTTATGCCCATTGCAACCGCATCATCAAGGACCATGATCTGAACATGGTTTACATCGCCGGGCCGGGGCACGGTGGCCCCGGGCTGGTCGCCAATACCTGGCTGGAGGGCAGCTACAGCGAGTTTTACCCCGATATCACCATGGACGCCGACGGCATGAAAAAGCTGTTCAAACAGTTCTCCTTCCCCGGCGGGGTCGGCAGTCATGTCACAGCGGAAACCCCGGGCTCCATTCACGAGGGCGGTGAACTCGGCTACGCCCTGTCCCACGCCTATGGTGCGGCTTTCGACAATCCCGACCTCCTGGTGTGTTGCGTGGTCGGTGACGGCGAGGCGGAAACAGGTCCCCTGGCCACCGCCTGGCATTCCAACAAGTTCCTCAACCCGGCACAGGACGGTGCAGTGCTGCCCATCCTGCATCTCAACGGATACAAGATAGCCAACCCCACCTTGCTGGCCCGCCTTGGACACGATGAACTCAACAACCTCTTTATCGGCTACGGCTACAAGCCCTACTTTGTCGAGGGGTCGGAGCCACTTGAGATGCACCAGAAGATGGCCGCCACGCTCGATGCGATTGTCAATGAAATCAAGACGATTCAGCGTGAGGCACGAACCAATGGCAACCTGCGTCGTCCGTTATGGCCGATGATCATCCTGCGCAGCCCGAAAGGCTGGACAGGCCCAAAGGAAGTTGACGGCAAGAAAACCGAGGATTACTGGCGTTCCCACCAGGTGCCGTTCTCCGACATGATCGACAATCCCAAACACCTCAAACTGCTGGAAGAATGGCTGGAAAGTTACCGCCCCGAAGAACTGTTCGATGAGTCCGGTTGCCTGAAGCAGGAGCTACGTGAACTTGCCCCCGTGGGGCAGCGGCGCATGGGCAGCAATCCTCACGCCAATGGCGGGCAGTTACTGAGAAACCTGAAACTGCCCGACTTTCGCGACTATGCCGTAAACGTCAGCAAGCCCGGGCATACTGTTGCCGAGTCGACACGGGTGATGGGGCAGTTCCTGCGCGATGTCATGAAACGCAACATGAACGATCGCAATTTCCGTGTCATGGGGCCGGACGAAACCGCCTCCAACCGTCTCGGGGCATTATTTGAAGTCACCGATCGTCGCTGGATGGCGGAAACCCTGCCGGAGGACGATCACCTCGCATCCGATGGCCGGGTCATGGAAATACTCTCCGAACATACCTGCCAGGGCTGGTTGGAAGGTTACCTGCTGACCGGGCGTCACGGTCTGTTTTCATGCTACGAGGCCTTCATCCATATCGTCGACTCCATGTTCAACCAGCATGCGAAATGGATAAAGGTCAGTAAAGAGATCCCCTGGCGGCGCCCTATCGCTTCGTTGAATTATCTGTTGACATCACATGTATGGCGCCAGGACCACAATGGCTTTTCACATCAGGACCCAGGCTTCATCGATCTCGTGGTTAATAAAAAAGCCGACATCATCCGCGTCTATTTAGCACCGGATGCCAATACACTCCTGTACATAACCGACAGGTGCCTACGCAGCCGTGATTTTATCAACGTTATCGTCGCCGGCAAACAGCACCAGCCGCAGTGGCTGGACATGGAAGCCGCCATCAAGCATTGCAGCGCCGGCATCGGTATCTGGGAATGGGCCAGCAACGATCAGGATGGCGAACCGGACGTGGTGATGGCCTGTGCCGGTGACGTGCCCACCCTGGAAACCCTGGCCGCGGTGGATCTGCTGCGCCAGCATGTCCCGGAACTCAAGGTGCGGGTCATTAATGTGGTGGATCTGATGACACTGCAACCCAGGGAGGAGCATCCCCACGGCCTGACCGACAAGGACTTCGACACCCTGTTTACAACGGACAAACCCATCATCTTTGCCTTTCATGGTTATCCCTATCTCATCCACCGCATGGCATATCGCCGTACCAATCACAAAAACCTGCATGTGCGTGGCTATAAGGAAGAAGGCACAACCACGACACCATTCGATATGGCCGTGTTGAACGATCTGGACCGGTTCCACCTGATCGGTGATGTCATAGATCGGGTGCCGACGCTGGGCTACAAGGCGGCCTATCTGAAGCAGTACGTGCGTGACAAACTGATCGAACACAAGCAGTACATCACCCGACACGGCGAGGATATGCCCGAGATTCGTGACTGGAAATGGCCGTACTCGTAATAGCACTGGCCGGCAGGTCAATCTTCGATGCAATGTATGTTATGACAAGGCAGCTGAGCACATATGAATAATGATATCTCAATTGCGTATTTTTCCATGGAAATCGCCCTCGAATCGGCAATCCCCTCCTATTCAGGCGGACTCGGAGTCTTGGCGGGCGACACCCTGCGTTCCGCTGCCGACGCAGGCCTGGCCATGGCAGGTATTACCCTGTTGTCTCATAAAGGGTATTTTCGACAACGCCTGGATGACAAAGGTTGGCAATCCGAAGAACCGGTAAACTGGCCTGTCGATGACTACCTTATTCCTGTCGATGCACACGCGGTTGTAGAGCTTGAAGACCGGCCTGTCACCGTACGTGCGTGGCGCTACGATATCCAGGGGATCAGCGGGCATGTCGTGCCTGTCTATTTTCTCGATACCGACGTGGAAGGCAATTCAGAGTATGACCGCACCCTGACTGACCACCTTTATGGTGGTGATGATCACTACCGACTCTGCCAGGAAGCCGTGCTCGGTATTGGTGGCATCAGAATGCTGCGTTCCCTGGGTTATACGCATATCGAGCGCTATCACATGAACGAGGGGCACTCCAGTCTGCTTGTGTTCGAGCTTATGGCGGAACTGACCCGGCAACGAGGCGACCTCAAATCAACGGCACAACATATCGAAACGGTAAGACGGCAATGCATATTTACCACACACACGCCGGTTGCCGCCGGGCATGACCGGTTCCCGATGTCCCTGGCCTACCGCGTACTGAAACAATGCAATCCCTTCAAGGACTGCGCGGAAGAGGTGTGTTGTGATAATGAGCTTAATCTGACCTACCTGGCGCTTGATGCAAGCTATTACATTAATGGCGTTGCCAAGAAACACCGCGAAACATCCAGGAAAATGTTCGAAGACTACCATATTGAGTCCATTACCAATGGCGTGCATGCCTACACCTGGGCCTGTGACGCCATGCGTGTCTTGTTCGACAAAAAAATCCCGGACTGGAGGAAAGACAACCCCAGTCTTCGCTACGCCATCAGCATTGCCCGCAATGATATCCGGGAGGCACACGAGCAGGCCAAGCGTCGCCTGATTGAATATATCAACAAGAACTGCAATGCCGGTATGGACAAGAACGTCATGACACTGGGGTTCGCCAGGCGTGCCACCCAGTACAAGCGCCCTACCCTGATTTTTACTGACACAGACCGTTTGAAAAAGATTGCCAGCCATTGCGGACCATTGCAGATCATTTTCGCTGGCAAAGCACACCCCATGGATATTCAGGGAAAGGAATTGATCCGGGAAATTTTCAAAATAAAAGATATTTTGAACGATGACATACGTATTGCCTATATTCCTGACTACGACATGGAAACGGGCAGGTTGATGACATCCGGGGTGGATCTCTGGCTTAACACGCCTTTGCCACCCATGGAGGCCTCGGGCACCAGCGGCATGAAAGCCGCGCTCAATGGCGTACCCTCATTAAGTATCCTTGATGGCTGGTGGATTGAAGGTTGCATCGAAGGCGTGACGGGATGGGCAATAACCAATTCAGAACAACCAACAGGATCAACTCAAACCACCTCAGAAGCCGATGTGCTTTATTCCAAGCTTGAAAACATCATTATCCCCATGTACTACCATAATCGCGACGCCTATATTGACGTCATGAGGAACGCCATCGCCATCAATGGTTCTTTTTTCAATACCGAGCGCATGATCAGCCAGTATGTAACAAAAGCTTACTTCAGATAGGTGGATTGGTGAGAGCCGGTTATTTGTCTCGGGCACGGGTGTTTATATATTAATATACGAACTTGCCATGGG
>JASFJH010000048.1:0-10031 GCA_050122215.1 Granulosicoccaceae bacterium
GGCACATCGGCGGCCAGCCGTCGTCGCTCGACCGAACGCAACAGGGCTTCATGCGTGGCATCGATCCAGTCCTGGCTGCTCAGTGCCCTGTCGGGCCGTTGCGCGTTGAGTTGCCAGTAACGCTGCTTTCGCGTCTTGCCATCGGCCTCGATCACGAGGTAATGGCCGGGTTCTAGTTTCCGTACCCCGGCAAGAATCGTACGCGGTGCCGGCACGACCGCGTGCAGTGTTAACTGCTGGTGCAGCGCCACGGGGTCGATCGAAGTATCGACTTCTCCGCCGGCCAGCAGTGCCTGCGGGTTCGAGGCAAAGCGCAGGCGTTTGCGATCCCGACTGTAATACAGCGGCTTGATGCCCATGCGATCGCGGGCCATCAGCGCACGGCGCATATTCGGGTCCCAGATCACAAACGCGAACATGCCGTGCAGGCGGGCGATGCCGCCTTCACCCCACTCGGCATAGACCTTGAGGATAACTTCGGAGTCACCATCACTGCTGAAACTGTGACCGAGCCGGATGAGTTCACTGCGCAGTTCGCGGTAGTTGTAAATCGTACCGTTGAAGACCAGCACGCAACCCGTGTGCGGATCCCGCATCGGCTGGTTGGCGCGTGCTGACAAATCAATGATTGCCAGACGACGGTGACCGAACGCAACGGCGCCGTCGGTAAAACTGTCACCGAAGTCCGGGCCGCGCGGCACCAGTACCCGCAGCATGCGATCGATCATCGCCTGCTCGGGAGTGGCGCCATCAAAACGCACTTCACCGCAAATGCCACACATAAAGGGAGAATCCGGAAGGTTGCCAAACAGATCGAGATTATAACAGCACCGCCAAACGGCGGCACTGCCCGGATAAAACCAACGGGTATAACTACTTGATGATCTTGAGCTTGGTACTGACGACCTGCTTCACGCCCTTGACACTGCGCGCCAGTGCCACGGCACGATCATACGCTGCCCGACTATCGACGTGCCCATACAGGTAGACGACGTTATTGTACGTATCGACATTGATATCGCGCGCCTTGACCAGGTTGTCGTTGACATACTTCGCATTGACCTTCGAGGTAATCACACCGTCCTCGGTGATCTGGCCAACACTGCGTTCATCCTTGCCGACATAGTAGCCGCCGACGGCTGCACCACCGACCATCGCCGCGGTACAACCACCCAGCAGCAATGCGCTCAACAAGATCAGCGGGAAAAACATGTTACGGTTCATAACCAGACTCCTCATGCAATAACAGGGAAAAGTTTATACAGTTCGTTGAATAGTCTCTGTGAAGCGGTTCACTGCGGGGCGCCCCAGCCACCGCCACCCGGTGTCATGACTGTCAGGCGGTCACCTCGTTGCAACTCGAGACTGATCTTGCCCGGCAAGGCTACACCATTGCGTTCATTGCGACCCGCTTGTCCGGCCCGGCCATTTGCCAGTCCCCACGGTGCATGACGTCGACGCTCGGTCAGTAATGTAACACTGGCCGCTTGCAGGAATTCATATTCGCGCACCAGGCCGTCACCGCCGGCATGCGCACCCGCCCCGCCGGAACCCTCGCGCAATGCATAACACGTGATGCGTAACGGGTAGTGCATCTCGAGCACTTCAACCGGCGTGTTCAGCGTATTGGTCATGTGGGTCTGCACCGCCGACCAGCCCCCGCCACTGCCACCGGCACCCATGCCTCCGCCAAGGGTCTCGTAATAATCCCAGCTTGTACCGTTATCACCACGGTGCCCCATGGCAACATTATTCATACTGCCATGACTCGCGGCCGGGATACGGCTCGGGATCGCCTGCGCCAGTGCGCCCATGACCACGTCGACAACCCGTGTGCTCGTTTCCACGTTGCCGGCGGCCACCGCGGCCGGGCGTTTCGCATTGAGCAGGCAACCTTCAGGTGCCTCGATATGTATACCGCGGAAACTGCCGGCACAGGCCGGGGTCTGCACCGGCATCAGGCAACGGAACACGTAATAGACACCGGCGACAGCCACCGACAACGGGCAATTGATATTGCCTGGCACCTGTGGCGCGGTGCCGGTGAAATCAACATGGATAGTATGGCCGCTGACACTGAGGCGCACGCGTATTGGTAAATCCTCGTTGCCCTGACCGTCGTCATCCATGAGATCTTCAAACTCGTATTCGCCGTCGGGCAGGTCAGCGAGTGCGTTACTGGCCAGACGTTCGGCGTAATCATTCAGGGCCTGCAGGGCCTCGAGATACTTGTCCGCGCCCATCGCCGCGATCATATCGCACAGGCGTTGCACCGCGGCATGGTTGGCGCTGATCTGCGCGGCAAAATCACCATGCGCATGATCGGGGTGCTGCGTCGCATTCGTCATGTGCGCCATCATGGCTTCATCGATCGCGCCGCCGCGCACGAGTTTCGACGGCGGTATAATCATGCCCTCCTCTTCGAGGCGGGATGACACGGGCATCGAACCTGGACTGCTCGCGCCGATATCGGCGTGGTGGGCACGGTTGGCGACAAAACCAAGTAATTGTTGCCCGGCAAACAGCGGCGCGATCAGTGTCACATCGGGCAGGTGAGTACCACCGAAATACGGATCGTTGAGCACGATCATGTCGCCGGCATGCCAGTCGATCTTGCGCACGATATCGCGCATCGCATAGGCCATGCTGCCCAGGTGGACCGGGATATGCGCGGCCTGCGCGCACAGTTCCCCCTGCGCATCGAATACGGCACAGGAAAAATCGAGCCGGTCACGGATATTCGGCGAAAAGGCAGCGCGTTGCAGTACCGCACCCATTTCCTCGCACACGGCCTCAATCCGGCTGGCGAATAGTGTAAGATTGACGGCGTCCATATGCAGCGCAGTCTAGCAAACGAAACAGAATGTTGTCGCCGCGGGCAGCAGCATTGCAATCTGGTGGCAAAACCCTATAATTCCCAGCAATCCACTAAGTTATTGACAATAAAAGGACCCCCAATATGAATCCACTGAAATCCATTTCCGGCACGATCATTTCCGGCATCATTCTGGCGATAGTGCTCATATTCGCCCTTGGCCGCGGCGGCGCTATCAACCCATGGGAATTCTGGGTTTGGGTCCATGTACTCGTTGGTATCACCTGGATCGGCCTGCTGTACTACTTCAACTTCGTACAGGTTCCGGCTGTTGGCCAGGCCCTCGCAGACAAGGAACCCGGCCCTGCCGCCATTAACAAGTACGTTGCTCCGCGCGCCCTGCTGTGGTTCCGCTGGGCAGCCGTCGCCACCTGGCTGACCGGTGCCCTCGCGCTTGAAGCCATGCATCCGGGCGAAGGTTCCGGTTTTGTTGCTGCCTTCACCTTCCAGACAGGCTATACCGCGATTGGCATGGGCGCCTGGCTGGGAACCATCATGCTGCTGAACGTCTGGGGCATCATCTGGCCATGCCAAAAACGCATCCTCGGCCTAAAGGAAGCCTCACCCGAGAAGGTTGCCAAATGCAAGGTCTGGGCCCTGATGGCGTCACGCACGAACACACTGCTGTCGATCCCGATGATCCTCGGCATGACCGCCCAGGCACATGGCCTGCCGTTCTAAGCGGACTGACCGGTAATATCTGCAAAACCCGGCGCCCCGGCGCCGGGTTTTGCTTTTGCCCTGACGGCACTGGAAGTGGCGTCAAGGCAACCTCGAAGAGGTTCTGTGAGCGTCCCTCAACATCCTCATTCCGCCGGTTCAGAGCACTTGATTTACGGGGCTTTAGGTATAGAATTCACTGTTTCTTGACACTGGCGGTTCCCGCACGGGGCTGCCTTTTTTGTTTTACGGATGGAACACCATGGCGGATACGCTTATGACAACCTACGCCCGACAAGCAGTGAGTTTCAGTCACGGTCAGGGCGCAGAGCTGTTTGATACAGACGGCAAGGCCTACCTCGATGCCCTGTCCGGCATTGCCGTGTGCGGCCTCGGGCATGCACACCCGGCTGTCACGCAAGCCGTATGTGACCAGGCCGGCAAACTCATTCACACCTCGAACCTGTATGGCATCGAGCTTCAGAGCCTGCTCGCAGACAAGCTCACAGCCGTGTCGGGTATGGACCGCGTGTTTTTTGCCAACTCGGGGGCCGAAGCCAATGAAGCGGCGATCAAACTCGCCCGCCTGTACGGACATAACAAGGGCATCAAGCAGCCGACCATCATTGTCATGGAGGGCAGTTTCCATGGCCGCACCATGGCCACTCTGACTGCCACGGGCAGCCGCAAGGTGCAGGCCGGTTTCGAACCGCTCGTACAGGGTTTCATCCGCGTACCGTATAACGACCTCGATGCCGTGCGCGCCGTGGCCGACAACAGCGATGAAGTCGTGGCCGTACTGGTTGAGCCCTTACAGGGTGAAGGCGGTATCAACTTGCCGGCAGCCGATTACCTGAACGGCCTGCGCGAGATTTGTGACGCCAACGACTGGCTGCTCATGCTCGATGAAATCCAGACCGGTATCGGCCGCAGTGGCAAGTGGTTTGCGCACCAGCACAATGGTATCAAACCGGATGTCATGACCCTGGCCAAGGCACTCGGCAACGGCGTGCCCATCGGCGCCTGCGTGGCTGCTGGCGAAGCCGCCGAGGTGTTAACACCGGGTAGCCACGGTTCCACCTTTGGCGGAAACCCGCTGGCCTGTGCCGCGGCGCTCGCCGTACTCGACACGATCGAGAATGAAAAACTCGTGGAACGTGCCGCCGCCCTTGGCCAGCACCTGTTCGATGGCTTTAAGGCCAGGCTGGCCGAGCAACCGATGGTGAAAGAGATTCGTGGCATGGGTCTGTTGATCGGTATCGAACTCAACGAGGCCTGCCCGGAACTCGTTGCCGCGGCCCTGGAAAAAGGCATGCTGATCAACGTTACTGCCAACACCGTGATCCGTTTGTTGCCACCACTCATTATGAGTGACGCGCAGGCACAACAAGTCATCGACACGGTCACTGATCTGATCAACGCGTTTGCTGCCAGCAAGGCTGAAGACGTCGCCTGAGCACCGGGAGCATAAACAATGAGTGTCAGACATTTTCTTAGCCTGCTCGATCTGAGCCCGGAAGAACTGGATGCGTTGATCGCCCGCGCGATTGAACTCAAGCGCATGCACAAGGACGGCAAGATCTATGAACCGCTGAAGAACCGTGTCCTCGGCATGGTGTTCGAGAAATCCTCGACACGCACGCGCGTCTCGTTTGAAACCGGCATGGCGCATTTCGGCGGCCACGCGATCTTTTTGTCGCCGCGTGACACACAACTCGGGCGTGGCGAACCGGTAGAAGACAGTGCCCGTGTACTGTCGCGCATGGTCGATGCGATCATGCTGCGCACGTTCGCCCACGAAGTCGCCGAACTGTTTGCAGAAAACTCCAACGTCCCGGTGATCAATGCCCTGACCGACATGTTTCACCCCTGCCAGTTGCTTGCCGACATGCAGACCTATTTCGAGCATCGCGGCAGCATCCGCGGCAAGACCGTGTGCTGGATCGGTGATGGCAACAATATGTGCCATTCCTACATGAATGCGGCGAAACAATTCGGCTTTACCCTGCATGCGAGTTGCCCGGAGGGCTATGAACCGGATCAACGTGTAATTGATAATGTCGACCACTGCGTGAAACTGATCCGCGACCCGTTTGAAGCAGCCGCCGGTGCTGACCTCGTGGTGACCGATGTCTGGGCCAGCATGGGACAGGAATCCGAACAGACAGCACGCGCCGGGGCTTTCAAGGATTATGAAGTTACCGCCGCGATCATGGCGCAGGCCAATAAGGACGCACTGTTCATGCATTGCCTGCCGGCACATCGTGGCGAGGAAGTCGCTGCCGAGGTCATCGATGGCCCGCAAAGCGTGGTCTGGGATGAAGCGGAAAACCGCCTGCACGCGCAGAAGGCGCTGCTTGAATTCCTGCTGTGCAAATAACCGCTGCCACACAGGTCACAAACTTCTCTATACTTGTTATTAACGCATAACAAGACATCCATGACCATGATCATCCTCGAAGTTGATAACATCGAATGCCGTTACGAAGACCGCCCCGCGGTCTACGGCCTGTCGATGCAGGTCGAGGAAGGCGATATGGTGTGCCTGCTCGGCCCGAGTGGCTGCGGCAAGACCACTGCCTTGCGCGCAATTGCCGGCTTCGAACCTGTCTTAAGTGGCGAGATCCGTCTCGCTGGCAAGGTCATCTCGAAGGCCGGTTATACGCTCGCGCCGCACAAACGCAAACTGGGCATGGTGTTCCAGGACTACGCCTTGTTCCCGCACCTGAATGTCTGCGCCAACATCTGCTTTGGCCTGCGCGGTTTATCAAAGCTGGCGATGAAGAACATCGCCGAAAGCCTGCTCGCCGTAGTCGGCCTCGAGGGCTACGGTGAACGCTACCCGCACGAACTGTCCGGCGGGCAACAACAGCGGGTGGCACTGGCCCGGGCGCTCGCACCAAACCCCGACATCATCCTGTTCGATGAGGCCTTTTCCAATCTCGATATCGAATTGCGCGAACGCCTCAGCCTCGATGTGCGCAACATCCTCAAGGGCCAGGGCATTACCGGCATACTCGTCACGCACGATCAGAACGAGGCATTTGCCATCGGCGACAAGATCGGCGTCATGCACGAAGGACGCATCCTGCAGTGGGATACACCGTATAACCTGTACCATGAACCGGTGAACCGCTTCGTCGCCGACTTTATCGGCCAGGGCGTGTTCCTCAAGGGCTGGCTCAGCGCGCCGAACACGATTGAAACCGAGCTGGGCGCATTCAGTGGTGAATACGACTACAGCTGGTCGATCGGCACCGAGGTCGATATGTTGCTGCGCCCGGACGACATCGTGCCGGAAGAAGGTGAAGCCGAGTTACAGGCCGAGGTCGTGCACAAGGCCTTCAAAGGCGCCGAGATAATGTATACACTGAAACTGCCCAGCGGCAGCCGGCTGCTGTCGATGTTCCCGAGTCACCACGATCATGCCATCGGTGAGCGGGTCGGTATCCGTATAGCGGCCGATCATATGGTCGCCTTCCGCCGCGGCGAATAAGCCCTACTTTGTTAAAATGTGACCTGCGCCCATGCGCTGGCCGTCACATCCAAGCACAATTCCCCGCTGAAAAGGCGATGGCTATGACAGACCAATGGAGATTGATGTGAAACCGCTCATAGTTTTGTTCAGTCTGCTGACTTTACTAGGCAGCGAACTCGCGCTGGCTGCACCGCGCTATGTCATCGATGAGCTGCAGATCACGATGCGCAGTGGTCGCAGCAACCAGCACAGCATCCTGAAGATCCTGAAATCCGGCGACAAGGTCGAGTTGATCGAAGAAGTCGAGGACAACAACCGCACCTATGCCCGGGTACGCTTTGGTGATATCGAGGGCTGGGTGCACGCGCAATACCTTTCATCCGATCCGATCGCCCGTGATCAACTTGCAGCCGCGCAACAACGCCTGCAACAGGTACGCGAAGAAAATACACAGTTGAAAACGCAACTTGAACAACTGAATGCGGCACGCAATGAGGCCGACAGGCTCGGCAGGGAACTTGCACAATTGCAAAAAGTCGCGGCCGAGCCGATCCGCACCGAACAGCAAAACGAGCAATTACGCAGCGAACTCGCCACACTTAAACGTGACCATGAACTGCTGCAAAACGAACATGCCCGGGTGACCGGCAACAAGGAACGCGACTGGTTTATTGCCGGTGCTGCCGTGGTGATTGTCAGCATGCTGTTCGGCATCCTGCTGACACGGATTCGCTGGCGCAAGCGCAGTGGCTGGGGGGATTTGTAGGATATCGTGGACTGCCCTGACCTTCGTCGCGAATATTCAGGGCATGGGCTGCGTCGTAAAGGTAATAAAAAACCATACAGCCCGGTTTATAAAGGACAACGCGCTTTTGAGAAAATTACGGGCAACTCGATACGCAGGCCATCCCCGTCGAGACAGTCACTGATGTTTTCCAGGTGCCGCGCCCGCACGCAGGCCAACTGATCGGCCGGCTACTTTACCACAGTCAGGGCATGGGCTGGACCGGTTCACGCCACCCGGCGTGGCAGGTATACTAGGCACTCCAGCCATCAAGACACAGGAAATCCCCATGGATCAGAACGAGCGCCAGTCACTGGCACGCGAAACCATGCGTATTCTCAATGACTGGCAGGTGCCACCGGAATTGCAGGTGATCCTGCTCGGCCTGCCGGAAAACACCAAGCCCCGCGCCCTGAACCGCTTCCGCGCTGGTGAGGATATCTTTGCCGAAGACGAGCAAACCCTGAAACGCCTCAGCTGCATCATTGGCATGAGCCAGGCCTTGCAGAGCGCGTTCCCGCACAACCCGGACATGGCCAGGTACTGGGCCACGAGCCCCAGCCGGTTTTTGGGTGACCGCACGCCGCTTGATATCATGGTCTCGCATGGCCTCGAAGGCATGCAGAACCTGCTCGATCAGCTCAACGGTGATCACAGCTGGTAACAGGAGACTGACTGATGGAAAACGACAAGCCCTATCGCATCAGCGCGCTCGAACTCGGGCCGATGGAAAACTTTGTTTACCTGATCGAGGACAAGGCCAGCAAGCGTGCTGCCGTCGTCGACCCTGCCTGGGAAGTCGATGAAATCATCAGGCTCGCGCAGCAACACGGCGTCACCATCACCGATATCCTGCTCACGCACAGTCATTACGATCACATCAACGGTATCAGCCAGGTGCTGGACAAGTACGATGCACAACTGCACCTGCTAAAGGAAGAAGCAAAATTCTGGGGCAGCCACCTCGACCTGCCGAGCCTGCATCACGGCGGTGATGTGATCAAACTCGGTGACACCGAGATCAAGGTCCTGCACACGCCGGGTCATACACCCGGCTCGGCCTGTTACCAGGTTAACCATGACCTGATCACGGGAGACACGATGTTCGTATATGGTTGCGGTCGCTGCGATCTGGGTGGTGGCGATCCGGAAGTCATGTATGACACATTGCGCAAACTCGGCAAGTTACCACCAGATACCATCATCCACCCCGGCCATAATTATGCCGACTGTGCGACCTCGACCATGCAGGAACAGATCGACGGCAACCCGTTCCTGCATTTTCATAACAAGGCAGACTTCGTGCAGTATCGCATGCATGACCACGACCGCAGCCGGCATACGCCTTACCACGCGGTAAAGAAATAAAGCTGGCGATAATCCGGTACAGGCGATAAAGCCGCTTTAGTGACACAGATTGTGTGACAATGCCCTGCCGCGGCTCATCCTGGACTAGACTTGGCGTATAGAGTCTGACAGGCAATCCAGTCAGAATCCGTTTTCGGGATGCCCACCGCTCACCATCGTGGCAACCATCCCGGCGCACAATTAATACCCTCTCCGGCCGCCTTGCCTGTCGCGCAACATGGAGGGTAAGCAAATGAAACCTCTCACTGTCATTGTCTATAGCGGTATGCTGCTCGCGGCTGCCCACAGCGTCACGGCGGAAAACGCCTATCTCATTTACGAAGAAATCGACTTCAATACAGATGGCTGGATCAGTAAACAGGAGGCCAGCCAGCGTCCCGATCTGCTGGCAAACTGGGAGCGTATCGACACGAACAACGATGGCCTGATCGGTCCGATGGAATATTTACACTATGAAAGTGGTAGTAGCTATGTCCCGCCTGATGATCGGCAGGATATGGACCCGGGTGCAGCGCCGCTATAAACATTATTGATTTTGATCAATGTCATGCAGTCGGCCTTGTGATATACAAATTTCCAGTGTTCCCGGGAATTCGAGCATTGATTCAAAGCCAACCTCAGGGGGTGATGTATGCGTTTTTCTGTCCTGACCTCTCCACTCGTCTTCACGATAGTGCTTGCAGGCATGACCGGCGCGCAGGCCGCCGGCGTCAGCCGCGGCGCGATGCTGAGCAACTCCTGCGCAGCCTGCCATGGTACGGATGGCAACAGCCCGGGGGCGATCCCCAGTATCCATGGCAAGTCGGCCGACTTTATCAGCCAGAGCCTGAAGGAGTTCCGCGCCGGCGAGCGCCCCTCCACGGTCA
>JASFJH010000049.1:0-9909 GCA_050122215.1 Granulosicoccaceae bacterium
TGTGAGAAGACCACATTGTTGTCCCACAAGCCATCGCGGGTAATGCGTTTGTACTCAGTGCCCATTGCGTTATCTCCTCTGGCTGTGCCCTAGTTCTGGTCCTGTTCGTCCGTGTTGTTTACCAGAACGAGTGTCTCTTTATGCTTGTGGAAAAACACCAGTCCGGCTTTTACCGCTTTGACGACCGCGCGGGGCGTAATGGTGGCACCGCTGAACTGATCGAAACGGCCGCCATCCTTTTTCACAGCCCACATGGCATCGTGGGTATTGTCCAGTGACAGGCTGTTAAAGCTGAATATCCAGTCGCTTTTTGCCGTTTCGATTTTGTCTCCAAGCCCCGGTGTTTCCGCATGGGACAACACTCTCACACCGAGTATCGTGCCGCCGGTATCGACGCCTATCATCAGGACGATTTCGCCTGCATAACCATATCCATACACGCGGTAGGCCACCGCAGTGACCTTGCCGTCTTTCATGGCACGGTAAATGTCGACTTTCTGGTCGTTGTCTTGCACGGTAATCAGATCATCCAGCAGGTTGTTGTCATACAGGCCGGGCCGTATAACCTGTCCAAGTGACGCGCGCATGTCTTCGGCCTTGCGCTCTGCAATAGGATCACGGGTAGTAATATTGCCTATCACCAGTAAGGCTGCCGCCAGAGTGGCAAAACCTCCCAGCAAACCGGCATGGTAACCGACACGATTCTGAAAGCCGGGTCTGGACTTGTTACTCATGTTCTTCCCTGTTAGTGCCATACTGGATGGGGCTGCCTTTGCGATCACGGCCATAGATACGCGGTTTGATATAGTGATCAATCAGTGGCGTCAGGGCATTCATCAGCATGACAGCAAACCCCACACCCTCCGGGTAACCTGCCCAGGTGCGAATAACAAACACCAATGCGCCGCAACCGATACCGAACAACAGTTGCCCCCGATGGGTGACCGGTGAAGTGACAAGATCAGTCGCAATGAAGAAGGCACAGAGCACGGTCGCGCCGTTTACCAGGTGGTAAGCAGCATCAGGGTAATGGTCTGGTTCCAGGATGTTAAACAGCGTAGCCATGAGCGCCAGGGTTACCATCATGGCAAACGGGATGTGCCAACTGATAATGCGTTTGAACAGCAGGAACAGCCCGCCTGCCAGAAGCAACAGAGTGGAAGTCTCGCCCATACTACCCGCCACAGTCCCCATTGCCTGTGACCACACTGAATATCCTTCAGGCAGGGCCGCATTCAGGGCAATACCCCGTCCGAGTTCGGTCTTTACATGGCCAAGAATTGAGGCGCCCGTCACGGCATCCATATCGATACCGTTAGTGAAGAACGGCGTGAATGTGATGGCCAGTGAATCCAGCGCACCGGGGGCCTGTGGTGAGAACATGGCTTGGGGCATGACCCAGGTCGTCATTTCCAGCGGGAAGGAAATCAGCAGTGCAACCCGGGCCACCATGGCCGGGTTGAACAGGTTCTGTCCCAGTCCGCCAAATACATGCTTGCCGACGATAATGGCAAGAAAGCCGCCGAGCACACCTATCCACCATGGTGCCCAGGGTGGCAGGGAAAGCGCCAGCAGCCAGCCGGTGAGTATGGCCGAGCCATCCAGCAAATACATGCGCACAGGTTTGCCAGACATACGCAGGCCGATGGCCTCGGCCAGCAGGCAGGAAAGTACCGTGATGGAAAACAGGTAGAGTGCCGGCCAGCCAAACTCATATATGCCGAAGGCGGTAGCGGGCAGTAATGCGAGCATCACCAGCCCCATGGTTTTACTGACACTGGAAGGCTGGTGGGCAAACGGTCCGCTGATCAGGGACTCCTGGTTCTTCATGCCTCTGCCTTGCTTTTCTGTTTGGCCTGTTTTTTCGCCTCGGCCTCCGCCTTGCGGCGGGCCATTGCCTCGCGTTTGGCCTGTTTCTGTCGTTCCAGGCGTTCACTGCGGGCGGCAGTCAGGAGTTTGATTTCTTCCTGTTTGCGTTTGTCGATTTGTTGTTGTCGTGCGGCGCCCTTGGCATGGTTGAAGTACTGCACGAGCGGGATGTGCGATGGGCAAACATAGGAACAGGAACCGCAGGAGATACAGTCCATAAGCCCGATCCTGCTCGCGCCATCCAGATCACCTTTGCGGGCACGGGCGGCCATCTCCAGTGGCAACAGGCCACAGGGACAGGCCTCGACACAACTGGCGCAACGTATGCAAGGCATGGCCGGTTGACTGTTGACTTCTTCCCGGGACAGGGCCAGCACGGCACCGGTGCCTTTGACAATCGGTACCGATATATCAGGCAGCGGTTGCCCCATCATTGGCCCACCACTCAACAAGCGGGCCGGCTCTTCTGTTGTGCCGGCACAGGCCTCGAACAGTACCGACACCGGAGTGCCGATAGGCACGAGCAGGTTGGCGGGTTTGTTGACGGCATCACCGGAAACAGTGACGACCCTGGAGATCAGAGGTTTGTGATAGCGCACGGCATGATACACCGCGTGCGCAGTAGCGACATTGTGTACGACGACACCGATATCGGCTGATAGTTTGCCGGCAGGGGTTTCCTTGCCTGTCAGGGTCTGCACCAGATGTTTTTCCGAGCCCATCGGGTACTGGGTGGGCACAGGAATAACCGCAATCCCCGGCCAGCGGGCAGTGAACCGCCGCATCTGGTTCAGGGCCTCGGGCTTGTTGGATTCAATGGCGATCTGGGCGCGCTCTGTTTTCAGGGCGTGCATCATAATGCGTATGCCCTCGACGATGGACTCTGCTTGTTCCTGCATCAGTCGATCATCACAGGTCAGGTAGGGCTCGCACTCCGAGCCGTTGATCACCAGCGTGTGTAAATCATAACGCTCACCCAGACCCAGTTTGACGGCGGAAGGGAAGGTGGCGCCGCCCATGCCGACGATGCCGGCCGCGGCCACCTTGTCCGCAATCTCCGCACTGCTGAGGCTGAACGGATCTACGGGCTCTGGCAGCGGCAGCCACTCATCTTTGCCATCGGCCTCCAGGATGATGGTACGTACCGGTAGTCCGGAGGGGTGAGGTGCCGGATGCTTGGCGATTTTCAGGATCGTGCCCGAGGTCGGCGCATGTACCGGCGCAGAGATGAGCCCCTGGTTTTGCGCCAGTAACTGGCCTTTCAGTACGCGATCACCGCGACGTACCACCGGTTCCGCCGGCGCACCAATATGCTGCTGCAGGGGGATATACAGTCGTTCGGGCATCGGCAGGGTTTTGATGAGAAGGCTTGTCGTGGCCTCCTTGCGTGAAGCAGGGTGCACCCCGCCACGTATGTTGAACAACCTGAAATCTGCGAAGATCATCCGTCTACAACCCTGTCTATGTTTATGCCGCCGCTGCGGGGATCGGCCAGTACCAGTTCTGCAATGTCACCGGTACCGGGCGCATGGAGATACACTCGGTAGGACAGACATCGAAACACTTCTCGCAACCGGTACAGGCCTCGGTCAGCACGGCATGGATCTGTTTGGGCGCGCCGACGATGGCATCGGTTGGACAACGCTTGAAACATTTCATGCAACCGATACAGAGGTCTTCCTTGATATGTGCCAGCATGGGGGCTTTGTCTTCCACCCCGGAGAGGTCAGCACTGACACCGAGTTTGTCGGCCAGCGCCAGTGCCAGGCTACGCCCCCCGGGCGGGCAGAGGGTGACTTCGGCACTGCCATTGGCCAGGGCCTCGGCGGCAGGGGAGCAACCGGGGAAACCGCATTGACCACACTGTGAGCCGGGCAACATGTCTTCGATCTCCTGCTGTAACGGATTACCCTCGACGCGCAGGTAACGGGCGGCGGTGCCAAGCAGGGTGCCGAGCAAAAAGCCTAATATCGTGATACTAATGATTGCAGAGATCATGTTGCTACCCTCCTTTGCCGGGGTCTTAAACGGTTGTCAGCCCCGAGAAGCCCATAAAGGCCAGTGACAGCAGGCCCGCGACGATGAAGCCAATGGGCGCCCCTTCAAAAGCCGCGGGGACCTGGGCCAAGGCCAGGCGCTCGCGAAGCCCGGCGAAGATCATCATCACCATGGTAAAGCCCAGCGCAGAGCCAAACCCATACAGCATACTTTCGATAAAACTGTGTTCCTCTTGCACGTTCAGCAAAGCCACGCCCAGCACGGCGCAGTTGGTAGTAATCAGTGGCAGGAAGATACCCAGCACCTGGTTTAATGCCGGGGAGAATCGCTTGATCACCATTTCGGTAAATTGCACGACCGCGGCGATCACCAGGATAAAGGTGAGGATGCGTAAAAAGCCGATTCCGAGCGGCTGGAGCACGAAACGCTCCAGGGTCCAGCTGGACACCGCCGCCAGGGTGAGCACAAAGGTGGTGGCGAATCCCATACCCACGGCCGAGTCGAGTTTGTTGGATACCCCCATAAAGGGGCATAACCCGAGGAACTTCACCAGCACCACGTTATTCACAAGGGCAGTGCCCAGGATAAGTAACAGATATTCGCTCATCGCCCATTCTTCCTGCCTGTCTGTCTGGAGTGAAGCATCATTCATGCCAGTGGGCCGTGACAGCGGAATCTGCGGCGATGTCGGGGGTGATACTGTGCCTGCCGGCAAAATACGCACACAAAACGGGCGGGTATTTTGTCGTATGCACTACAACAGGGAGATTTGTTTTCGCGGCTGTGTCGCAAATCTGACACAAGGTCATGAATACAGTGCGATTCTGCCGGCAATCCTGATACTGGTACGGTTATTGCAAATTTCCATGTGAGATTGTTGTTGAGTAACAGCCAATGAGGCGTAGTCAGCCGGTAACAGAGAAAATGGCACAGGCATTGGGCACTTTCCTTGCCTCACCGCCAGAAGGTACCCCGCAGGAGGTGATCGATGCCTTTGGACGCCTGGTCAGGGTCGGGGATGGCATCCTGCCGCCGCGGGTGTTTGTCGAGGCAGTCGATCAATCACCAGTGGCGATTTCTATTACCGATACCAGTGCCAATATCATCTATGCCAATGATGCCTTCGTAGATCTGACCGGCTATGAACTGGATGAACTGTTGGGCCGCAACCAGTCGATCCTCTCCTACAAGGTCACCCCGCCGGAGGTTTATCAAGAGCTGTGGGGTAACCTGTTGTCCCTGAAGCCCTGGAACGGGGTGTTGATCAACAAGCGCAAGGATGGTGAACGTTATCTCGCCAACCTGACTGTCGCCCCGGTGCTGGGTGCGGATGGCGAAACCAGTTACTACCTCGCTTTGCATCGTGATGTCACCGATGTGCATGAACTAGAACGCCGGGTCAACAACCAGAAGGTGTTAATCGAGTCGGTAGTGGATGCCTCGCCGGTAATCACCGTGTTACTGGATGCCAATGGCAAGGTGCTGTTAGACAACCAGGCCTATAAAAAATTGATGGGTGATCTGCATGGCCGTGAACCGGTTGAGATGTTTCTGGAGTCATTGGCGCCAGTGATCACTGATTTTGAAACTGCCAGGGATCAACAACTGGGTTTTCACGATGAAGAAATACGTATCGACATGGGCAGCGATCACTTTCCTCGTTGGTATTCCTGTTCCGGGGTGTGGGTGAATGAAACCATGATCGATGCAGACAACTATTTTACCAACCAGGAGCAGCAGTGCCTGTTGCTGGTGGCCAACGATATTACCCTGCAAAAGCGCCAACAAACCAAGATACGTTCCAATGCCATGCGTGCGCTGATGGCGGAACAGCAGCTTGCCGAGTCTACGCGCGAAACCCTTTCCGGTGCTATTTATCAAATGCAGGCGCCGTTGAATGTCATTTCCGCCGCGCTGGCCATTACCAGGCAGCGGGAGGAGGAAAATAACGATTTTCTGCTGCAGGCACTTCAGGATATTTTACGTACCGGTGAAGATGTCATGGACTGTCTGCGCCGCGCCTTGCCGTCGGATCGCGCAGAGGCGGTGGTGCTGATTGATTTTCGCGATGTTATCCGCGATGTGCTGGAATTATCCACGCAACGCCTGTTGGCCGAAGGGGTACAAATTGTGTGCGACAGTGTGGATAGCTTGCCGCTGATAGAAGGGCATCAATACGGCCTGCGTAGTATGGTGAAGCACCTGATGGATAATGCGATCGATGCGGTCTCCTCGCCGGATTGTGAGCACCGGGAAATTGTCCTGACAACGCGTGTCCGGGATGGTCGCATCGAACTCGCTATACGGGACAGCGGTGTCGGCCTGTCACCGGACAAACGACTCTCGGTATTCGAACCGTTTTTCTCCGCCTGGCCTCATATCCAGGGACGGGCGGGCATGGGCCTGACCCTCGCACTGGAAGAGGCCAGGCGTCATGGCGGCAATATCGAGATCGAACCTAAAGAGGATGCAGGGGGGTGTGAGGTACGACTGAGCTTGCCGGTACAGACAGGCGTTGCTCAACACCAGGAACGCAAACCCGGGAATGTGCAATCATGATAAATGCCAGCAGATTAACTGAACGTACTTTCCTGGTAGAGGCGGAGCTGGAGACCCTGTATCGCGTCAGCCAGGTTCTGGGACGCAGCCTGAAACTGCGGGAAACCTTGCGAGAGGTGTTAAAGCTACTTAACGATCAGGGTCATCTGCGCAGTGGCATGGTGAGTTTGCTGGATGACAAAACCGGCGTGTTGATCGTCAGTGCCTTGCACAACGATAATTCACAGCCCGTCAAAACCACCACCTACCATCCTGGTGAGGGCCTGGTGGGCAGCATCATGCAACGCGCCCAACCCCTGATCGTGGAGTGTATCGCCGATGAGCCCCGCTTCCTTGGTCGACTTGGCATCTACGACACCGAGCTGCCTTTTATAGGTGTGCCGATATGCAGCGGTGAAGGTGAGCCCGTCGGTGTGCTGGCGGCGCAACCGCCCACCGCCGACCAGTTGGAAGAGCAGGCCAAGTTTCTGGAGATGGTTGCCAACCTGATTGGCCAGACAGTACGCCTGGCACGTATCGTGGAAAGTGAACGAGAGGCCCTGGAAGCCGAGCGCGACAAACTGAAACGTGTGGTCAGTGGCGAACATGGCTTTGACAGTATCGTTGGTCATAGCCCGGTGATGCGCCGCGTCTTTGAACAGGTGCGCCAGGTAGCAAAGTGGAATACCACCGTACTCATACGCGGTGAGTCGGGTACCGGCAAGGAGTTGATTGCCAATGCCATCCACTATAATTCGCCGCGTGCCAGTGGTTCCTTCCTCAAGATCAACTGTGCGGCACTGCCGGAGAACCTGTTGGAATCGGAATTATTCGGCCATGAAAAGGGCGCCTTCACCGGCGCTACCAGCCAACGCAAGGGGCGTTTCGAGCAGGCCGATGGCGGTACCCTGTTCCTGGATGAAATCGGTGAGATCTCGGCCGCTTTTCAGGCCAAGTTATTAAGAGTTTTGCAGGAGGGCGAGTTAGAACGCGTTGGCGGGATGAAGACCATCAAGGTGGATGTACGCCTGATTGCCGCTACCAACCGTGACCTGGAGGCGGAGGTCAAGGAGGGTAACTTCCGTGAGGACCTCTATTACCGCCTCAATGTTATGCCGCTCTATATGCCTCCATTGCGCGACCGTATTGAGGATATCCCTGAACTCGCGCATTTCCTCGTGGAGAAGATCGCCCGCCAGCAGGGCCGGCCACTCGAACTCAGGGACAGTGCCATCCGTCAGCTGATGCGCTATGACTGGCCTGGTAATGTCCGCGAGCTGGAAAATTGCCTGGAGCGGTCGGCCATCATGAGTGAGGATGGCACCATCGATCGCGACGTGATCAATCTAACCGGCCTGGAAGAGCGCTTCCAACCGGGTGAGATTCCCCAACCCAAAACCCGGGTCGACTACGATGACCCCGAGGTGGATGAGCGTGAGAGGGTCATCGCCGCACTTGAGGAGTCCGGCTGGGTGCAGGCCAAGGCGGCTCGTCTGCTGGGTATGACACCGCGCCAGATCGCTTACCGTATCCAGACCCTGAATATCAAGGTACGCCAGATCTGATGCTTGCGTGAGGGCGGGCATGGTCCCGCCCGGTTCGGACTGTAGCACCCGCATCCTTTATTTCTTTGTTACATAGCCTACAGGCTGGTGCCATATACCTGTTTGCTTTGACACAAATAGCCCCGCATTCTGCTGCCGGGGCAAAATAAAAGACATATATATCAGTAAGTTAAAATATTTTTTAGCAGTTAGGCACAGGGCTTGCAACAACCCGGGGAAAGACGGTGTGCAACACCGTATCTCTGGCAAAGCAGCGGAATCAATGGAGGCGAGTCATGGAACTTACTGTACTGGGTCAATCAGAAGAAGAAGCAAGCGAAAGTGGGTGTTCCGCAGGTAGCTGCGGTGGTACCGACGATCAACTCTCCCATCTGTCCGATGAGATTCGGGAGAAGGTACACAATCACCCCTGTTATTCAGAAGAGGCGCACCACCACTTCGCGCGTATGCATGTGGCTGTAGCACCGGCCTGTAATATCCAGTGCCATTACTGTAACCGCAAGTACGATTGTGCCAACGAGTCGCGGCCCGGTGTAGTGTCCGAACTGCTGACGCCTGACCAGGCGGTGAAAAAGACCATGGCGGTAGCGGCCAATATCCCGCAGATGACCGTGCTCGGCATCGCCGGCCCTGGTGATCCGCTGGCCAATCCCGAGCGTACCTTTGATACTTTCCGCCAGTTGTCAGAGAAGGCCCCGGACATCAAGCTGTGTGTCTCGACGAATGGCCTGGCTTTGCCCGATGCGGTGGAAGAACTCGCCAAACACAACATCGACCACGTTACCATCACGATTAACACTGTGGACCCCGAGATCGGAGCCAAAATCTACCCCTGGATCTACTGGAACAACCGCCGCATCAAGGGTGTGAAGGGTGCCAAGATTCTCATCGAACAGCAGCAGAAGGGACTGCAGATGCTCGCCGACAGGGGCATACTGGTGAAGGTCAACTCGGTCATGATTCCCGGTGTCAACGACGAGCACCTGCCGGAAGTGAGCCGCATCGTTAAAGAGAAGGGTGCCTTCCTGCATAACGTCATGCCGCTCATCGCCGAAGCCGAACACGGTACCTTCTACGGTGTCATGGGCCAGCGTGGTCCGACCCATGATGAACTGCAGGTTCTGCAAGATGCCTGTTCCGGTGACATGAACATGATGCGCCATTGCCGCCAGTGCCGTGCAGATGCCGTCGGTCTGTTGGGCGAAGACCGTGGCGAGGAGTTCACCATGGACAAGATCGAGGCCATGGACATCGACTACGACACGGCCATGGTCAAGCGCGCCGAGATCCATGCGGCAATCGCCGAGGAACTGGAGGCGAAGAAGAACAAGCCGAAGGAGTCGCTGGTCACCCTTTCCTCCATCAAGCAGAAGGACACCCGTCCGGTATTAATGGCAGTCGCGACTAGCGGCGGCGGGGTCATCAACCAGCACTTCGGCCATGCCAGGGAGTTCCTCATCTACGAGGCCAATTCCACCGATGTCCGCTTCATCAGTCATCGCAAGGTCGAGGACCTGTATTGCAGCGGCGGTGACACCTGCGGCGATGGTGAAAGCGTGCTATCGAAAATCATCAAGGTGCTGGATGGTTGCGAGGCCGTACTGTGCTCCAAGGTTGGTTATGAACCCTGGGCCATGCTTGAAGAGGCCGGCATCATGCCAAACGGTGAGCACGCCATGGAACCCATCGAGGATGCCGTCGCAGCAGTCTACAAGGAAATGGTGGAAAGCGGCGCACTGGATGAACCCAAAGCAAGCAAAGAGCTGGCAACTGCCTGAGGAGGAAAGCACATGGCCTATTCCATTGTTGAAAGCTGCGTGAGCTGCCATGCCTGTTCCATGGTGTGCCCTACCAACGCCATCTATCAGGCAGAGGCACATTTCATGGTGGACTCCAAGAAGTGCACGGAGTGTGAGGGCGATTATGCAGACTCACAATG
>JASFJH010000050.1:0-9837 GCA_050122215.1 Granulosicoccaceae bacterium
CAGGCGCGCACCTTCACGCTCACGAAAGGCCAGCAGTTCATCCAGCGCGCGCTCCAGTAATTGCAACGCCTCTGTGCGCAAGGCATCCGTATCAACCTTGCCGGTCTCGATCACACCAGGCCAGCGCAGGACATCCATGGCATTGATCGCCGAGGGGTTATACAACATATGATCAATTTCCCGGCTCGTTTCGACCAGTTGTTTGGCCAGCTCTGCATTGATGTTGAGTTTGCCCTCCGTAGCAAGACGTGCCTGGAAGCGCAGGTTGCAGTCGATCTTGCCCCGGCCCAGCCGGCTGGCCAGCCGCTCACGAATCGCCGGCTCAAGTACCCGCAGTTCTTCTGGCAGGCGCAACGCCGTCTCCAGGTAACGATGGTTCACCGAGCGCAATTCCAGACTCAGCGTGCCCCAATCAGTTTCTTTATCGCACCGCGCAAATGCGGTCATGCTGCGGATCATAACGGTATGTCCTGTTTCCTGGTCTGATAAGCCAATGGTACACTGCCCGAGGCCTCGCGGTCAGCCATGCATGTGCTAGGCTTGCCATGAAACCGTAATACTTGATGCCTGCGCATGCCATGAAAAAAAATAGCAACAGCCTGCCCAACGATACACGTATCGACGGCTATACCATACGTAAAACACTTACCCGTGGTGGCTTCAGCGTGATCTATCTTGCCACCGACACGAACAATGGCGGGCGCATCATCCTGAAAGAGTACATGCCATCGCGGCTGGCAACCCGTGATGCGGACATGCACGTCATCGCCCGTGATGATGACACGCTGGAGCACTTCCGGCACGGCCGCAAGCTGTTCCTGCAGGAAGCCTCGGCACTGGCCAGCCTGAAACACCCGAACATCGTTAACGTGGTGAATTTCTTCAGCGCCAATGGCACGGTATATATCGCCATGGAATATGCACAGGGGCAAAACCTGCAGGCCTATATCAAGAAACATCGTGGCTACCTGAGCGAACAATTCATGCGTACGGTGTTCCCGCCGTTACTCGACGCACTGCGCACCATACACAATACCGGCTTTCTGCACCTCGATATCAAACCCGGCAACATCCACCTGCGCCCCGGCGGCAAACCGCTGCTGCTCGACTTTGGCGCCGTGCACCCGATTATGCAGACCCGCAGTAACCAGCCTACCCAGGTTGTCACGCCCGGTTTTTCACCGATCGAGCAATACACCAACCGTGGCTATCTCGGGCCGTGGACGGATATCTATGCCTTCGGCGCGACCATGCGCACCTGCATCGAGGAAAAAGCACCCGATACCGCGCCGCAACGTCACGAGAACGATCGCATGCGCCCGACCAGTGACCTGTACCGGAAACGCTATTCAAAGGAATTGCTCAAGGCGATCGACTGGGCCATGGAAGTCGATCCGCTGTTACGCCCGCAAAGCGTGGATGCCTTGCTCGATATCTTCCCGCGCCTGGATGACAGCTTCGGCCAGCAGCAACACAGCAGGAACCAGGCATGAAGGTCGTCACCGCGCAGACAAACCGGCTGGGTAACCGGGAGATGAACCAGGACCGCATGACGGTAATCGAAAGCGATGCCAGCATCCTGCTGGTCGTGGCCGACGGTATGGGCGGGCATGCCGGCGGTGAAATCGCCGCCGAGATCGTCGTCGATACGCTGAGCAAGCACTTCCAGTCGAGCGCCAAGCCGATCCGTAACCCGCGCGCCTTCCTCGGCCTGGCGATCGAGGCCGCGCATCGCCATATCGTGAGTAGTGCGCAATCACGGCCAGCACCTTTTGATCCACGCACGACCTGTGTCACCTGCCTGGTACAGGGGCAACATGCGTGGTGGGCGCATGTCGGTGACAGCCGCCTGTACCTGTTGCAGGGCAACTCAATCACCCAGCACACCGAGGATCATTCCTATGTCCAGGATCTGTATCGCCAGGGTGAAATCAGCAAGGCCGAGATGGCCAGCCACCCGATGCGCAACTACCTGACCCGCTGCCTGGGTGGCGATACCGGCGTCCCGCAGATCGCCTACGGTGAATGCGACAAACTGCAGGCCAACGACATGCTGGTACTGTGCAGTGACGGTTTCTGGTCACAACTCGGCAAGGGCCAGATTGAAACACTGCTGGATAAACAGGACATCGATACCCACCTGAATGAACTGGCCAACCTTGCGGAAAAACACGCGTACCCGCAGAGTGATAACATCAGTGCCGTCGCCCTGCGCTGGCTGGGCCTGGGGGATGCAGCCGCAGACATGCCACACAAGCAGCAGGCCGTGGTGCAAGAAACGGGGGATAACGCCGATGATACATCCCTCAATGAGGCCATTGACGCCATCACCCGGGCGCTGGAACAATACAGCGACGAAATGAAGCACTGACTATTCACCCAACCCCGGATACCCATCATGCGACCCAGTGGAAGAAGCCCTGACCAGATGCGCGAGGTCAGACTCACGCGCAATTACACCAAACATGCCGAAGGCTCGGTACTCGTCGAGTTCGGCGATACCAGGGTGATCTGCACCGCCAGCGTCAGCGACAAGGCACCGGGCTGGATGCGCGGCACAGGACAGGGCTGGGTCACCGCCGAGTATGGCATGCTGCCACGCTCCACCGGCAGCCGCATGGGCCGTGAGGCTGCACGCGGCAAACAGGCTGGCCGCACGATGGAGATCCAGCGCCTGATCGGCCGCTCGCTGCGCGCCGTGGTCGACATGAAGGCACTCGGCGAACGCACGATCACGATAGATTGTGACGTTATCCAGGCCGATGGCGGCACCCGCACCGCGTCGATTACCGGCGGCTATGTCGCGCTCGCAGATGCCGTGCAACACCTGCTCGATAACGGCGTGATCAAGCGCAACCCGCTGCAGGGTTTTGTCGCCTCGGTATCGGTGGGGATCTTTACGGGCACGCCCGTGCTCGACCTCGATTACAGCGAGGACTGCAATGCCGAGACCGATATGAACGTGGTCATGAACGACCACGGTGACTTCATCGAGGTGCAGGGCACCGCCGAGGGCCACCCGTTTTCGCGTACCGAGCTGGAGCAGATGCTCGGCCTGGCAGAAACGGGCATAGCCAGCCTGATCGACGCGCAACGCGCTGCGCTGGCGGACTGACAATATGCAACAGATCGTGCTCGCCAGTAGCAACCGCGGCAAGGTGCGCGAGATCAACGCCATCCTGGGCGGGCTGGATATCGAGGTCGTGCCGCAGTCTGATTTCAATGTCGTGGATGCCGAGGAAACCGGCCTGAGCTTCGTGGAAAATGCGATCCTGAAGGCGCGCAATGCCGCCGAACATACGGGCCTGCCGGCGATCGCCGACGATTCCGGGATCGAGGTCGATGCCCTGCGCGGCGCACCCGGCATCTACTCGGCACGCTTTGCCGGTCCGGGCGCATCGGACAGCGACAATGTCGACAAGCTGCTCGACGCCCTCAAGGATGTCGAGGACGCTGCGCGCACAGCGCGCTTCCAGTGTGTCATGGTGTTCATGCGCCACGCCCAGGACCCGACCCCGCTTATCTGCCAGGGAACCTGGGATGGCCGCATCCTGCATGCACCGCAAGGTGAAAGCGGTTTTGGCTATGACCCGGTATTTTTTGTGCCTACGCACAACTGCAGTGCCGCCGAACTCACGCCGCAGGTGAAAAACAGCCTGAGCCACCGTGGCCAGGCCCTGAGAAAACTGCTCACCGCGCTGGCGCAGGAAAAAAAGACTTGAAAAACCCCGGCCCGGCCCCTATCTGTTAGACATCATCGGGTTAGCAAATTCATCCCGGGGCTTGCAGCAGTGCCAATGCGGAAAATCCCGGGGATTTGTTACAAAAGCTTACATTATCGACGTGGTCGATGCGCCAATTCGATGTATAATCAGCACATGAGAGAGTGCACCATCTAGCGGGTTACGGTACGTAACAGGGCACAAACCAGTTTAGTACCCGGCATGCTCCCCCCCTCTCCCCCCCCTGCATGCCGGTTTTTTGGCGCGGTGCTTCGGTACCGCGCCTTTTTTATGCCCGCATCGGGAATCAAAGGACTTACAAATCAATCACTTCGAAACGCGGCCTGTCGCCGGGCAGGCGGAGCATGTCGGCAGTATGAATGGCAAAGCTGCCGCTCTGCCGGTCACGGAAATAGCGCCGCAGGGTTTCGCTGATTACCGGGAAGGCCAGTTGCTGCCACGGGATATCCTCCTCGCGAAACAGCGCCACTTCGAGGCTTTCCGTACCGGCCACATAGTCCGGACTCGGCAATTGCGCGCGGTACATGACGTACACCTGGCTGATATGCGGCAGGCTGATCATGGCGAACAGGCTGGTGACATCAACCTTCGCCCCGGCCTCCTCCCAGGTCTCCCGGGCCGCGGCCTGCGCCGTCGTCTCACTGTTTTCCATGAAACCGGCCGGCAGCGTCCATTTGCCATAGCGTGGCTCGATGGCGCGTCGGCACAACAGGATCCGGTCCTGCCACTCGGGAATGCTGCCGGCGACAACCTTCGGGTTTTCATAGTGGATATGGCCGCACTGGTCACAGACATGGCGGGGCCGATTATCGCCTTGGGGAACGCGATGCGTGACGCCGGCACCACATTGTGTACAAAAATTCATCGCTATGACCAATCTGGACTGGTTACAAATTTACCAGGATTACTTTACTACACGACGCTGCCGTTCTTAAATACGTTATTCCGTAGTCAAGTCAGGTTTGTTGCATGTCACAGCGTCACCCCGTCATCGCCATCACCGGCTCTTCCGGTGCCGGCACCACCACCGTGCGCAACGCCTTCGACTATATTTTCCGCCGCGAAAATATTCGTGCGGCCTATGTCGATGGCGACAGTTTCCTGCGTCATGAACGCGCCGAACTGAGCAGGCTGATCGAGGAATCCAACCGCGCCGGTAAACCGATCAGTCATTTCGGCCCCGAGGCCAACCGTTTTGACCTGCTGGAACAATTGTTTGCCGAATATGGCAAAACCGGTACCGGTGTTGTGCACCCCTATGTGCGGGAAGACAATGCCGCCGAATACGAGCAGGCCCCCGGCACCTTCGCTGCCGAGACGCCGCTACCCGATGATTCCGACCTGCTGCTGTACGAAGGCCTGCATGGCGGCATGGCGGCCAAAACCTGGACGCGGCGACACATGAGCGCCCCGCATAACCCGCTCGTCAGGGAGCGGCGCAGCAAGAGTGACAGCGAACAGGGTGTGGATATCGCACAGCACGTGGATTTCCTGCTCGGGATCGTGCCCGTCGTGAACCTCGAATGGATCCAGAAGATACACCGTGATGCGCACACGAAAAACCGTGCCGCCGAGGAAACCACGACAACCATCCTGCGCCGCCTGCGAGACTACATCAATTTCATGACGCCACAGTTTTCACTGACCGATATCAACTTCCAGCGCGTGCCGCTGGTCGATACCTCTAACCCGTTTATTGCGATGGATGTACCCACGGCCTCGGAGAGCTTGCTCGTGGTGCGCTTCCGTGAGCCGAAGCGCTATGACCTGGTGGACTTGCTGAAAAAGTTTGACGACTCGTTTATGTCACGGCCGAACACACTGGTGATCCCGGGGGGCAAACTGCACATGGCGCTCGAGGTGATCTGTACACCACGTATTCAACAACTTGTGGACACTGCGCGCCGCTTGCGTGGCGCGCAGTGACAAGCATTAGTTAATCCGAATCAGTTCGATATCGAAAATCAGGGTTTCATTCGGGCCGATGTTACGACCGGCGCCCTTTTCGCCATAGGCGAGATCCGACGGGATATATACCTGCCACTTCGCGCCTTCTTTCATCAGCGGTACCACTTCCTGCCAGCCCTTGATGACGCGGGCAAGCGGGAAAGTCGCCGGTGAACCGCGCTGGATGGAACTGTCGAACACATTGCCGTTGAGCAGGCGGCCTTCATAATGAGCCACGACGGTATCAGAGACCTTCGGTGACTTGCCTGTACCTGCCTTGAGTACCTTGTACTGCAGGCCGCTGTCGAGCGCGACCACGCCCTCTTTCGACTTGTTCTCTTCAAGGAACTTCTTGCCCGCTTCGTAATTGGCCTTCGCGATCTCGACCTTCTTCTGCATCAACGCCGCGTTCATGGCCTGAATCGTCGCCTCCATCTCGGCTTGGGTCATTTTCGGCTTGCTACCGGAAAACGCATCACGCACCGCGTCGGCAGCAACCTCGGCATCAAGTTCAAAGCCTTGCTGGCGCAGGCTCTGGGCCATCTGGTAACCGAGTGTGTAACTGATTTTTTGCTGGTCATTGTCCAGCGCCGGCTCCGCGGCCTGTACGCCTTGCAGGCACAATATGCCACCCATCAGGCAGAGTAATTTCTTCATGTCGATTCCTTGTCTATTGCTCATCGTGATTAAAAAGATTATGCCGCATCATGCCGCACAAGTATGTAGGCCTTCTCCTGCATGGCATCGAGACCGCGCTCGCGGTGCCGCGCCTCAAGGCAGTCTATGCTGCCCAGGCACTGAATATCAAAACCAGTACCATACAGTGCCTGTACTTCCTGTTCCGCCACGGCAAAGGGCGGCCCGTCCATCTGCTGCGGGTCGTATTCAAGCGTGACCAGCAGCATACGTGCCCCGGCCGGCGTGAGCCTTGTGAGCTGCCGGGCGTAGGCCGGGCGTATGGCTGCCGGCAATGCCACGAGGGCGGCGCGGTCATACACAAGTTCGACCGTAGCGGTGTCGTCAGGTTCAAGCGCAAAAAAATCGCCGCAGGCAAGATGGATGATATCGCTGTTCCACCATTCCAGCCTGCCGACGGGTTCACGTTCTGCCACAATTCCACGCTCGGCGAAAAACGCACTGATGGCCAGTTCACTCAGCTCGTTGCCGATCACGAGGTGGCCCTGTTCCGCCAGCCAGGCAAGATCCAGGCTTTTGCCGCACATCGGCACAAATACCGCGCCGGAGCGACCCTGTGCCCAGTCCCGGTAATGCCGCGTCAGCCACGGGTTGACTGCCTCGAGATGAAAGCCGATGCGGTTTTCCTGCCAGCGCCGGTGCCAGAAATCTGCGTCCATAGACATTCACCTGCGAAAAAAGAAGCCGCATCATGCCACAGCGTAGCGCCTTTCAATAGCGCGGCGCGTTACAATACCGGCATGTTCCAGTTCAGTACCCTGCCAGCCCTGGCCTTATACATCCACGTACCCTGGTGCGTGCGCAAATGCCCGTATTGCGACTTCAACTCGCATGCGGTGCGCGGTGAGCTGCCGGAAACGGCCTATATCGATGCCCTGCTGCACGACCTCGAACAGGACCTGCCGCGGGTCTGGGGCCGCAGTGTGCACAGCATTTTTATCGGCGGCGGCACGCCCAGCCTGTTCTCGGCCGAAGCGTACGAGCGCCTGTTCTCGGGACTGCGCGCCCGCCTGACCCTGGCGCATGATGCCGAGATCACGCTTGAGGCAAACCCGGGCACACTCGAGGCTGGCCGTTTTGCCGAATACCGCGCTGTCGGTATCAACCGCCTGTCGATCGGCATCCAGAGTTTTGACGATCGGCAATTGCAGCAACTTGGCCGTATCCACGACCGGGCCGCCGCGATCGCCGCGGTCGAGGCCGCACAGCTGGCCGGCTTCGACAATTTCAATCTCGACCTCATGTTCGGCCTGCCCGGCCAGGACCGTGCACAGGCTTTGCTGGATCTGGAGACGGCGATTGCCCTCGCGCCGGCCCATCTCTCGCATTACCAGCTGACCATCGAGCCTAACACGCTGTTTCATCATGCGCCGCCGCTGCTGCCCGTCGATGATGAGATTGCCGATATCCAGCTCGCCTGCGAAGAGCGGCTCGGCGCGGCCGGCTATGTACACTATGAAATCTCTGCACATGCCCGGCCCGGGCGGCAGTGCCGGCACAACCTGAATTACTGGCAGTTCGGTGATTACCTCGGCATCGGTGCCGGCGCGCACGCCAAGATCACTGATGCCGCACAGCAATCGATCACCCGGATCTGGAAACACAAGCAACCCGCCGACTACCTGCAGCGCGTTGCGGCCGGTAGCCAGATTGGTGGCGAACAACAACTGTCACGGCATGACGCCATTTTCGAATTCATGATGAACGCGCTGCGCCTGCGCGACGGTTTTACGCCTGCCCTGTTCCAGACCCATACCGGGCTGTCCCTGAGTGAGGCCAGCGAGCGACTGCTCGAGGCCGAACAGCGTGGTCTGCTCGAGTACAGCGTTGAACGTATCAGGCCAACACAACGCGGCCGCCTGTTTCTGAACGACCTGCTGGGCATGTTCCTCGAGGCATCATGATCCGCGAGCACGGTTATAGCTGCCCGTATTGCGGCGAATGGAACGACACCACGCTGGATCTTTCATGCGGCGACCAGGATTACATCGAAGACTGCCGGGTATGCTGCCGCCCCATCGAATGCCGCTTGCGTATAACCGGTGAACAGGATTATGAACTGCAAGTGAAGCGTGACGATGAGTAAAGACGACAATCAATATAAGCCCGTGAGCTGTGCATCACACAGTGAGTATGAACTCGCTATCATGCAGAAACGAACATTGCGTCTTCATTGGCAGGATGCACGGGGTAATACCAACATAGAAGAAGTGCTCCCGATAAATCTGCTGACTCGCAACCATAGCGAATATCTCCTGCTAATAAACAAACGGGGTGAACGCAAACAAATACGCCTCGATAAAATTACCGAGGCGCAATATCTACACGATGATTAATACCTCAATCATCATATTTAAAGCATTTGCTGCTTCATCCGACAACCTTCAAAGCGCCCCATACAAACAGGGAGTTGCTCATGCAAGAGTTTGATTTCATTGTGATCGGTAGTGGCCCGGCGGGGCAGCGCGCCGCCATCCAGGCTGCCAAGCTCGGCAAGCGTGTCGCGATTATCGATCGCCACGGCATGCTCGGCGGCGTTTCCGTGCATACCGGCACCATCCCGAGCAAGACCCTGCGCGAGGCGGCACTCTACCTGTCTGGCTGGGACCAGCGCGGCCTGTACGGTCAGAACTACCGGCTCAAATCCAACCTGACCATTGACGACCTGAAACAGCGCCTGCACATCACGCTCAACCACGAAATCGAGGTGATCCACAACCAGCTCGTGCGCAACGGCGTCACCCTCATCGAAGGTACAGCCGAATTCAGCGATGCCCATACGGTACGGATCACCGCCGAAAACGGTCAGCAGCAATCCTGCCGCGCAGATAAATTCCTGATCGCGGTCGGCAGCCGTCCCCACCATCCTGACGCAGTTCCCTTTGATGATGTGCATATCATTGACAGTGATGCGCTTCTCAACCTGCAGCACCTGCCGTCGAGCATGGTCGTGGTCGGTGCCGGCGTTATCGGCATCGAGTATGCCTCGATTTTCAGTACGCTCGACGTCAAGGTCACGGTACTGGATGGCCGGGACAGCATGCTGGGTTTTCTCGACAGGGAAATCGTCGATGAACTGGCGCATTTGCTGCGTGAGCGGGGAGTATCCCTGTACTTCGGCGAAAACGTGGCAAACGTCGTGGCGAAAAATGACAGTGTCTTATTACATACCGATACCGGCAAACAACTGGAAAGCGATCTCGTGTTGTTTGCTGCCGGACGGATCGGTTCAACCTGGGCGCTGCAACCGGCAAAGGCCGGCATCGAGACCGACAAACGCCGCCTGATAAAGGTTAATGAACATTTCCAGACCTCTGTTACTCATATCTACGCTGCCGGTGATGTGATCGGTTTTCCGAGTCTGGCCTCGACTTCAATGGAACAGGGCCGCATTGCCGCCACACATGCATTTGCCAATCGTGACCTGCGGATGCCACAGAACTTCCCGTTC
>JASFJH010000051.1:0-9804 GCA_050122215.1 Granulosicoccaceae bacterium
CTCCACCGCTGAGCAAAACTGCGCCGGGCCTGTCACTGGTCGAGGGAATCAGATATGGCATAATAGGAAATAGTATCACTGTCACATTTACTCCCCGGAAAACAGAAAAGAGTTGCCATGCTGATTGTAATCTCCCCGGCAAAAAAGCTGGACTATGAAACACCTGCAAGTATCAAAACCGCCACGATGCCGGACTATATGGCGGATTCGCAACAGTTGATAACACGGCTCAGGGAGTTCTCGGCACTGGATATTGCCGAGTTGATGCACCTGAGCATGAAGCTTGCGGAACTGAACTTCGCGCGCTACGAGGCATGGCAGCCCGAATGTACGCGGGACAACGCCAGGCAGGCGATCCTGGCCTTCAAGGGTGATGTCTACCAGGGGTTGGGTGCGGAGTCATTCAGTGCCGCGGATTTCAAGTTTGCCCAGTCACATTTGCGTATATTATCCGGACTGTATGGTTTGCTCCGGCCACTCGATCTTATGCAACCCTACCGCCTGGAAATGGGCACAAAACTGTCAACAGACCGTGGGAAAAATCTGTATGAGTTCTGGGGCAGTATCATCACACAGGGGCTGAACAAGCAGTTGGGAAAAATCAAATCGGGAACGCTGGTGAACCTGGCCTCGAATGAATATTTCAAATCAGTTAAAACAAAAGAACTCGCCGGTGAAATCATCACTCCCTCTTTTAAAGATTACAAAAATGGCGATTACAAAATGATCGGCATTTACGCCAAACGGGCACGTGGCCTGATGGCGCGTTACATTATTCGGAACCAGATCACCAAACCAGAAGCACTGAAAGATTTTTGTGAAGAAGGCTATATATTCAATAGCAAACTCAGTGCCGGCAATTCCTGGGTATTCACGCGCAGGCAGTAGTACATAGCAGCTGGTGATGACAGACAAGAGGATGCACAATGACACAGCGATTCCGTTGTGAACTGGTTACATGGGCTGGCGTTCAACGTCTTTCCCATAAACTGGCCCTCAAGATCCGTAATGACGGTTTCCATCCTGATATAGTGGTGGCCATCGCTCGCGGCGGTTATGTACCGGCGCGACTCGTGTGTGACTATCTGAATCTCACCGATCTGCGCAGTATCCGTATCGTCCATTACACGGCCGGGGCGGAAAAGCAACGAACTGCTGAACTTGTGGAAGGCCTGTGTCGTGGCCTGGAGGGCAAGAATGTGTTGCTGGTTGATGATATCAGTGATACGGGTGATACCCTGGAGCTGGCGCGGGATCATTTGCTGGATTTTGGCGCCGGGCCGATCCGGATAGGCGTGCTACATCACAAGCAGACTTCTACCATGGTGCCGGACTACTATGCTCAACGGATCGTCAAGTGGCGCTGGATTACCTATCCTTGGGCAGTCGTCGAGGATGTCACAGGCTTTATAGAGCGTATGCCGAAACGTCCGGCCGATGCTGCCGAAGCTGTCAGGCTGCTACGGGCGGAGTATGACTTACAGGTGCGCGAGTCAGTGGTGGAAGAAATATTGAAGTTACAGGCATGAATGTTTTATGCATTAAATCCGCGCACTTTCACCACCCTGCATTATTGTACCAGGCAGGTTGATAATCGAGGACGAACAGTGAGTGATAAACCCCATTATCCCGGGAATTCAATTATGGTGCGCCCGGATGGCCCACTGATATGTCACAGTGATACGGCCGTGATTATCCGGGATGCAGACGGCAATATTATCAGGCAGGACAGGGAGATCGCGCTGTGTCGTTGTGGTGCCTCGGGCAACAAACCCTTTTGCGACGGCAGTCACAAAGCTGCCGGTTTTCAAGGTGAACAGGAATTCACGGATGACAGGGCCGAAGACATCACAGGCCAGGAGGGCGATCTGGTGATTACGGTCAAGCAGAACGCGATGTTATCGATTAATGGCCCGGTGACGATATTCAGCCGCAGCGGAGATTCAGTGACCACCCGCACACGAGGCGCCTTGTGTCGTTGTGGCCAGTCAAATAAAAAACCGTTCTGTGATGTCAGTCATAAGCAAACCGGTTTTAAAGGATAAAAAATGAGGCCATACAAATTACGAATGATACTGTAGGCCATTGCGTTCAAGCCCGTTCTGGGTGTTTGCCATATTGTTTATAGTGCTGCCGGGTTTTGTGGGCACGATATGGTTCTTTGGCTATTCGTGAGCACTGCTGTTTTCAGCGTTGGTTGCTGTCTATGTGTTACGGCACTCGCGCCCGCTTGTAGATCCCGGTCTGTCATTACTGAATAATTCAACGGACGACGAGGATATGGAAGTGGCTTCATTGCAATGTGGTCACCCTCGTGCATGAACAGTGCACACTTCTCCCAACCAGCCGGTCAATGGTGCGACACCACCCTTGCCCCCTAATAGCGTATGAATGTTGTCTTGCCAGAGAAGTGTCCACCGCCGCTCCGGCAGGTGGAAAAATCACATTTGTGGCGACGGATTTTCCTGCTGGCAACGTTATGTATGTGAGAGCAGCGGTAATTTCCGCTGCCAGAACCGGGTAAAGAGGAATTCGACCATGAAAAAACAAGTAGTTACTGGTGCCATCTTGTTGGCTGTGGCAATGGCCGCGGCACCGGCTGTGGCCGGCCAGGGCAAGGGCCGGTTTATGCGGTATTTTGACACGAACAGTGACGGCGTCGTTACTTTGGAGGAATTCAGGGCGGCAGCCAGCGAGCGTTTCAAGCGCATGGATACTGACGGCAATAGTGTGGTCATCAAGGATGAGTTTCGCAGCTACATGCATGACCGCAAGCAAGAGCGCAAGCAACACAAATTTGACCGTATGGATAGCAACGGTGATGGCAAGGTCGAACGTGCCGAGTATCTGGCGCATAAGCAGAAAAAGGCAGAACGCCGCTTTACCCGCATGGACAAAGACGGCGACGGCAGTGTGACAAAAGAGGAATATGCCTCCTGCCGTAAAGGCAAAAACCACAAGCGCGGTATCTTTGATCGCATGGATAGCAACAAAGATGGCCAGGTCAGCGAGAACGAAAGCCTGGCGGCATGGTCAAACTGGTTTGAGCGTATTGATGCAAACCATGACCAGAAGGTAAGCACGGATGAGGTCAAGGCCTACCGCAACCAGCTGCACGGCGAAGCCGCGGTTGACAAATAACAGCGGGCTGTTGATGTCCGCTGCGAAACCAGCCCCTGCCGGACCGCGTGACGCGTGGTCCGACAGCGACGACCTTGGCCTGATGACAGCGCTAGGTCAGGGAGACAAGCAGGCATTTACGGAGTTTGCCCGGCGGCATATGCCGGGCATGCTCGGATTTGCCAGGCGTTACCTTGCCAGCAGTGAGGCCGAGGACGTGGTGCAGGAGGCTTTCACCCGGGTCTGGTTGAAGGCTGGACAGTGGCAAGAGCGGGGTGTGTCACCGCGTAGCTGGTTGATCCGGATCGTCTATAACTTGTGCATGGACACTCTGCGTCGCCGCCATGATGAAGACGAGCAGGCACTGGCGGGGCTGGCTGATACGGCTGCAGGCCCGGCCCAGCAGCATGAACAGGATGTCGTGCATGCCCAACTCATGCAGGCACTGCGGGCACTGCCGGAACGTCAACGCAGTGCCTTGACCCTGACGGTCTATCACGCCCTGAGTAACCGCGAGACGGCCGATGTTCTGGGTATCAGCATCGATGCGCTTGAATCATTGTTAAGCCGGGGCAGGCGGCACTTGAAAGATATCCTGCAACAGAACAAGGTGGACAGCTATGAGTAACAATACACATCGCCTGGCCAGTGTTGACCGGGTCGCAACCTTGATCGAAACCTATGGCAGTAATACGCACAGCTGGCCCAAGCAGGAACGGGCTGCGGCACTTGCCGTGTTGCGCGACTCGACGAGTCTGCAGGCCTTGTATACGCAGGCCGAAGACATCGACACCGTGATCCTGGCCGATGCCGGTACGTCGTTACAGGATGAGGCGCTGCTGGCGCGGATTGTGGATGAACTGCCGGAACAGGTCCCGCATCGTCGCCGCTGGCTTCTGCCAGCCTCCCTTGCGGCGAGTATCGCGGCCGTCCTGCTTGTGCTGAGCAGCTGGTCTGGCAATGAGTCAATACCGCAGGTCGAGACGATGGCTGTGAATGATATGGATTACTGGTTATGGCAGGATGTCACCGGCCAGGTGACATTTGATAGTAGCGAGGATGTTGCGCTGGACTTTATGGAACTGCTCGAACCGGACGCGGGTTGAAGACATTTATCCGCGTCATGCAGCGAGCTGACTTTCCTGTCTGAGCTGCTTTCGTGTATGTTGTCAGCCGGAACATGAATAATCCGGGGTACAGCATGTCGACACCACAAGCAGCCAGCCTTTACCGTTACTGGCTGATCTTTTCCCTGCAGGCGGTATTCATCCCTGTAATCGCCGTGTTTATCCTGCTGTCGGGTATTGCCGACGTTCGCATGCCGGCGCTGGGCCAGTACATATTGCTCGCGAGCATGCCGTTAATTGCCTTTGCTGCCTGGTTGACGCAGCGTTACCGTGAAGCCCAGTCTGCACTGATCCGGCGTGCCACTATCCCGGATGAGGCGATCGCACAATTACGACGCAAGATGATTCTTGCCATCAGTATCGCCGACATGCCGGCAACCCTGGCGATGATGTACCTGTTATTTACTGGCGATTTCAGTCTGTTTGCCGTGCTGTGTGCCAGTAGCTTCGTATTGTTGTATTTCCTCAAACCGGAAACGGCGATTGCCGATCGCTAAGCGGCGTTTGCGAAACCTTGAAGTACCTATAACGCGAGCCGGCACCAGCAAAGCAGTTGATGGCGTGCCTGCACAATAATAATTAAAAAGGTGATTTGAAAATCATGAAAAATATCTTGATGCCGATTATGCTGGCGGCTCTGTTTATGGCCGGGCAGGTACAGGCCGGTGGTTTCGGCCACATCGAAAAAGACGGTGTGCGCATGCCGGTCCGGGATATCCATGTCCTGCATGATAAAAAGAAGGGCAACATAGAAATTTACCTGTTTCCCTCCAGGCTGAGCGCACAGGAAAAGCAGGCGCTGAAAAGCAAGGATGCATTTTTCGTGGTAGTCGACAAACCCAGTCCGGACACACGCAAGTGGCAATGGTACCCGTACGCGATGCTGCGGCTGGACAGCAAAAACGGCAAGTTTGCCAGTATCGATGAACTGAAGGGCTATTACCTGATGGCCTACGGTATCCAGAAAAAAAACGCCACCGATAATATCAATGAATACGGCACGTTCCGGAAACAGCTCTCCCGTTACGCACTGCGTGGCGGTCGTTTGCAGTTTTCCCTGACCGGACAGGCCGAGTATTTCAAACTGTCCTGGAAACTGGATATCAGCGGTCGCCTGCGGCCGCGCTGATTACTTCAGACGGGTTTTACAGGCATGACCGCGCCTGCCGCCTGCCTGGCGCGGGCGCGGCAGTCATCGGTGTCCTCGCCGTAGGCCAGCGCCACGCCCATACGGCGGTGCACGAATGCCTCCGGTTTGCCGAACAGGCGCAGCTCGGTGTCGGGCACGGCCAGGGCCTGCTCGACATGCTCAAAGGCGATCCCCTGTTCATCCATAGCACCGTAGATCACGGCACTTGCCGCGGCATTGCGCAAGGTCGTGGAAACTGGCAAGCCGAGGATCGCACGGGCATGTAATACGAATTCGTTTTGCCACTGGCTGGCCATAGTCACCATGCCGGTGTCGTGGGGGCGCGGGCTGACTTCACTGAACCAGACTTCGTCACCTTTGATAAACAGTTCAACACCAAACAGACCCCGACCACCGAGATCGCCGGTGATTGCCGCGGCAATTTCTTTTGCACGTCGCAGTGCCGTCTGCGACATGATCTGGGGTTGCCAGCTTTCGACATAGTCACCCTGTTCCTGGCGATGGCCGATCGGCGCACAGAAGTGCGTACTGACCTGACCCTGTTCATCCAGCGCACGCACGGTCAGCAGGGTGATCTCGTAATCAAACCGGATCATCTCCTCGACAATGATACGGCCGCGATCGACCCGGCCGCCGCTCCTTGCATAGTCCCACGCGGTTTGCACATCGTCCGGACCATTGATGGTGGACTGTCCCTTGCCGGATGATGACATGACCGGTTTGACGATGCAGGGGTAACCGATGCCGTCATCAATGGCCGCCTGCAGTGCTGCAAGCGATTCGGCAAAGGCGAATTTTGAGGTCGGCAGGCCGAGTTCATCTGCTGCCAGTCGGCGAATGCCCTCACGGTTCATGGTCAGCCGGGTGGCGCGTGCCGTCGGGATCACCTCGGCGAGGCCGTCGGCCTCGATCCGCACCAGTTCATCCGTGGCAATCGCCTCGATTTCCGGCACGATCAGTTGCGGCTGTTCCTGCTCGACAAGTGCGCGCAGCGCCGCCGCATCGGTCATGTCAATGGCATGGCAACGATGCGCGACCTGGTGCCCCGGCGCATTCGGATAACGGTCAACGGCGATGACTTCGACACCAAGTCGTTGCAGGGCAATGATTACCTCTTTGCCGAGTTCACCGCTGCCCAGCAGCATGACGCGACTCGCAGAGGGGGAGAGCGGGGTACCGATACGGGTCATGATGAGTGATTTCGTTGTTATGAACAGTGGCCTGGATTATACGCAAGGCGATGCTGCCTGCACACAATCGCCTGCGTGGCGGTAGCGGGCAAAAGCCGGACCACGGCAGAAAGCCTTTCTGCCGGAAAATCGGGGAGAGTATGAACAACAGGCCCGCCTGTAGCGGGCCTGTTATATGTAATCAGATTGCAGTAACGTTACTGGCCTGCGGACCTTTCTGGCCCTCGGTGATGTCATAGCTCACCTTCTGACCTTCTACGAGAGTGCGGAAGCCCGAACCCTGAATCGCGGAGAAGTGTACGAATACATCAGCTCCACCTTCATCAGGAGAGATAAAGCCAAATCCCTTGCTTTCGTTAAACCATTTGACAGTGCCTGTCGCCATAACAAATTACCTCGGTATTACAGTAGAACAAAGATTACTATTCCTGCCGGGCAGTTCATGTTGCAGTCTGGTGAAGGCGTTACACGGGCTTCAGCAAGGCGTACAGTCACTAATATGCATAGGCAGTAGGCTAAATTTATCAGATTCAATACGTTATACAAGACAAAAATGGGGTTTACATGGCAATTTTGTTAACATCCTGTTACATCAACCCCTGACATAGATTTGAAGAGCCATGACTGAACAGACTATCAATGCAGATGAAATGAAAATGGAGCCGGCGGAGCTGTACCGTGAAGAGGTCTATACCGATCGTAAAATAGGCACCATCCGGGCGCTGACACCGGTTACCGAGGATGGCAGTGTCGATAGCACCAGGCAAATTACTTATGTTGGCCAGGCATCCATGTATACGCCGGCCGGTGCCCTGCCGCTGACCTTTGAAATTGAGGCTGACTCACTGGGTGAGGCCGCGCAGAAATTTGGTGAACAGGCCAAGCTCGCGATGGAAAAGGCCATTGAGGAACTCAAGGAAATGCGCCGCCAGGCCAGTTCGCAGATCGTTGTCCCTGGCGCCGGCGGTGGAATGCCCGGTGGTGGCATGCCGGGCGGTGGCGGTATCCAGATGCCGTAAACTCGCCGGCCAGGCAGCGCGACTAGCGCTGCCCGGCCCCAGTCGTCCTCACCAGTGCCCCGCCCCATTGGTGCAGAGCCAGGCCGGTCAACACGAGCAATGTGCCGATCACCATCTGCGCCGTAATCGCTTCGTGGTTGGCAAGATGGCCCAGCCCGATTGCCAGTACCGGCGTGATCAACGGGATCAAACCGACTGTGCTGGCCTGGGTGTGATGCAGCACGTAGTAATACAGCCAGTAGCCTACTACCGAGCCGATCAGGCCAAGATACACAATCGCGCCAAGCGCCTGTCCCGGCAGTGATGGCGGCGTACCCCCCTCAAACACTAACCAGGTAATGAAATACAACGGTGCGGTCAGCGTGAGCCCGCCCGTGGTCACCGTAAATGCCGGCAACTGTGCATTAACGCGCTTGACCAGCACCGTACTCAGCGCATGCACGGTGGCTGCGGTGAGCACAAGTGTGACCCCGAGCAGAGAGCTGTCACCGCCTTGTTTGCCGACGATGACCACGAGCCCGGCCAGGGCAAACAGGATGCCAGCAAGTTTTTCTGCCGTCAGGCTGCGTTCGCCGAGCAGTTTCGCGGCGAAGATGGCCGTGAGCATCGGGCTTATGCCAAACAGAATTGCGATCTGTCCTGAACTGATGTGTTGCGCCCCGGCGTACACGCACATCATGGCCGCGAAGGTAGCCAGTGTCGAGGCCAGGTAGGCGCGGCGCGCCTCACCATGCCACGGCAGGCGCAGGCGCAACAGGTTGAGCACGAGCAGGCAGACCAGGGCACCGATCACCATGCGACCGGTAACACCAAACAAGAAGCCCGGTCCTTCACCGCTCCATTTGATTGCCAGTGGCGTGGTCGACCAGATCGCGATGACGCCGATAAATGCCAGTGGTACTGACATGATGTTCACTCCCCTGCATAAAAAAAGGCCACAGAACGTGTGATTCTGTGGCCTCGTGGAAAAATCATTGTATGGTTGTTTACGTGATTATGTTCCCCGTGCGCACAGTAGCGCAGCCACCAGCCAGAGGGCTCGCGGCATCGCGATCACAAGTGCGTGTTTGTCAGTAAACGTAAACATGACGCGCAAGTCTACCCGGATTCGGCCGGCTGTCAACAGGCGATCATAACTGGCATACATTCTGCTGCGAATATAGTGCATAACACCGCATGCCTGTCATGACGGTTGCTATGCACATGTCCGGGGCATCACGCTCCCGGCATGAACTGTTATTGTGCATAGATGATGAATATGGCAAGCGACAAGCAACAGGCAACCCTGCAGCGCATCCGGCAACGGCTGGATTTTCTGTATGGCGAGGAGCTGGGTGCCGAGGTCAGCAAGCGGGTGGAGCGTTTTATTCGCACGCACCGGCAGTTACGTACGCGCTCTGTAGTCGGACCGTTGTGGACACACAAGGATATAGTCCTGATTACTTACGGCGATACGATCCAGTCTGCCACGCTGTCGCCTTTGCAAACCCTGCGCAGTTTCCTGAACCGCAACCTGCCGATGGAATTCAGCATGGTGCATATCCTGCCTTTTTTCCCCTGGAGTTCCGACGATGGTTTTTCCATTACCGATTTCCGTGCGGTCAACCCAGAGCTGGGTACCTGGGAAGACATTGCCGCGCTCGAGGAATGCTATGACCTGGTCATCGATCTTGTGTTGAACCATTGTTCACGCGAAAACCTGTGGTTCGTTGATTACATTGCCGGTGAGGCGCCATATGACGGTTATTTCATCGAGGTTGACCCGGCTGAAAACCTGTCAATGGTGACGCGACCGCGCAGCACCCCGTTATTAACCGGGGTCAGAACGCATCGCGGTATGAAACATGTCTGGGCAACCTTCAGTAATGATCAGATTGACATGAACTATGCCAACCCCGATGTATTACTCGAGTTTATCGATATCCTGTTGTACTACTTTCGACGTGGCGCACGCATGGTACGTCTTGATGCGGTGGCGTACCTGTGGAAACAGATTGGCACAAGCTGTATCCACCTGCCGCAAACTCACGAGGTAATAAAGTTGTTTCGTGATGTTCTGAGCATCGTTGAGCCCGGTGCGCTGATCATGACCGAGACGAACGTGCCTCATGAGGAAAACATCAGTTATTTTGGCGAGGGTGACGAGGCACACATCATCTACCAGTTCAGCCTGCCACCTCTACTACTGCATGCGATCT
>JASFJH010000052.1:0-9761 GCA_050122215.1 Granulosicoccaceae bacterium
TTGTTCGCGACATCGTACTATGTCGTACAGCGTACCTGTCACGCGCGTCTGCTCAGTGACAAGCTCGCCGCGTTTACCTTCTGGGGCTGGCAGGTCGTGATCATCCTCGCCGCGATTACCCTGCCCCTGGGCTACACGAGTTCAAAGGAATACGCCGAGCTGGAGTGGCCAATCGATCTCCTGATCGCCGTGGTCTGGGTGGTTTATGCGATTGTGTTTTTCGGCACAATCGTCAAGCGCAAGGTCAAGCACATCTACGTCGCGAACTGGTTCTTCGGCGGCTTCATTGTCACGGTTGCCGTACTGCATATCGTGAACAGCGCCGCCCTGCCGGTTGGCTTCCTCAAGTCCTATTCGGCCTACGCCGGTGTACAGGATGCGATGGTGCAGTGGTGGTATGGCCATAACGCGGTAGGCTTCTTCCTCACGGCGGGCTTCCTCGGCATCATGTACTACTTCATTCCGAAGCAGGCAGGACGCCCGGTGTACTCGTACCGCCTGTCAGTTGTGCATTTCTGGGCACTTATCTTCACCTATATCTGGGCCGGCCCGCATCACCTGCACTACACGGCCCTGCCGGACTGGACCCAGTCACTCGGTATGGTCTTCTCGCTGGTCCTGCTGGCACCGAGCTGGGGCGGCATGATCAACGGCATCATGACGCTTTCCGGCGCCTGGGAAAAACTGCGCCGCGACCCGATCCTGCGCTTCCTCATCGTATCGGTCTCCTTCTACGGTATGTCCACCTTCGAAGGCCCGATGATGGCAATCAAGACGGTGAATGCCCTGTCGCATTACACCGACTGGACCATCGGTCACGTACATTCCGGTGCACTTGGCTGGGTAGCCATGGTTTCCATCGGTGCGATGTATTACCTGATCCCGCGCCTGTTCAACCGTGAAATCTACAAGCTCGCGCTGGTTGAGACCCACTTCTGGCTGGCGACTATCGGTATTGCCCTGTACATCGTCTCGATGTGGGTATCCGGCGTCATGCAGGGCCTCATGTGGCGTGCCGTCAATGCCGACGGCACCCTGACCTACAGCTTCATCGAAAGTGTTCAGGCCATGCACCCGTTCTACATCGTGCGCTTCCTCGGCGGTGCGTTATTCCTCACCGGTATGCTGATCATGGCATTCAACATGTGGAAAACGATCGCTGGCGCCAAACCTGCGGTTGCCGAAGTGACGGCACCGGCTGCGGCACACTAAGGAGGTTCCAAAAATGGCAACTGCACACGATAAAGTTGAAAAGAACATCGGACTCATGCTGATCCTGGTGATACTCGTCATCAGCATCGGCGGTATTGTACAGATCGTGCCGCTGTTCTTTATGAAGCACACCACCACGGCAGTGGATGGCCTCAAGCCTTACAGCGCACTGCAACTCTCCGGACGTGATATCTATATCCGCGAATCTTGCAATGTCTGTCACTCACAGATGATTCGCCCATTCCGTGCCGAAACCGAGCGTTACGGCCACTATTCGGTCGCCGGTGAATTCGTCTACGATCGCCCATTCCTGTGGGGTTCGAAGCGTACCGGCCCGGACCTGCACCGTGTCGGCGGTCGTTACAGTGATGACTGGCACCGTGTCCATCTGATCAATCCGCGTGACGTTGTGCCTGAGTCGATCATGCCGGGTTATCCCTGGCTACAGGACACGCCGGTTGACGCCAGCCTGATCAAGGAAAAGATGGAAACACTGCGTACGCTTGGTCACCCGTATACGGATGAAGATATTGCCAACGCTCCGGCCCAGCTTGAAGGCAAAACCGAAATGGATGCCGTTATTGCCTACCTGCAAAACCTCGGTACCGCAATCAGGACACAGCGTTAATTATGGAATTTTTAAGTCACATTCATTCGTTCTGGACGCTGATCGCATTCATCGTCTTTATCGGCATCGTCGTCTGGGCATGGAGCAGCAAACGGAGCAAGGATTTCTCCGAAGCTGCCAACCTGCCGTTTGATAACGAACATGCCAGGAAGCATGAAAAGAACGAACAACCATCCGGAGAACATAAACATGTTTGATTTTACAAGTGACTTCTGGTCATGGTTCATCATCGTTCCGGTTGTCGTTGGCCTGATTGCCATGGCACTGCTGAATGTATGGATGTCGGAAAAGCCCCGTCCGAAAGGTGAAGAGGCAAAGCCGATGGGGCACGTCTGGGATGAGGACCTGCAGGAACTGAACAACCCGCTGCCGAGTTGGTGGTTGAAGATGTTCTACCTCACAATTATCTTCGCAGCGGTCTACCTCGTCCTCTACCCGGGACTGGGCAGTTTCAAGGGTGTGCTTGACTGGACCCAGGAAGGCCAGTACGAAACTGAACTGCAAAAGGCCGAAGCCAGCTATGGCCCGATTTACCAGGCCTACCTGAGCCAGGACGTGCCTGTTCTGGCCGCAGATGACGAGGCCATGAAGACCGGCCAGCGGCTGTTCGGCACCTATTGCGCGATCTGCCATGGCTCTGATGCCGGCGGTGGCCCGGGCTTCCCGAACCTTGCTGACAACGACTGGCTGTATGGTGGCAATCCCGCCCAGATCAAGACCAGTATCACGCAGGGACGTAACGGTGCCATGCCGGCCTGGGAGGCCATGCTGGGCCAGGATGGCGTGTTTAACGTCGCCGAGTATGTGTTGTCACTTTCTGGCCGCAAGGTCAACGCGGGCGCCGCAGCCCTGGGCAAACAGAAGTACGACCAGCTCTGCATTGCCTGCCATGGCATTGACGGCAAGGGTAACCAGGCCCTGGGGGCACCAAACCTGACTGACAAGGTATGGCTTTACGGCGGCTCACAACGTGCAGTTATGCATTCCATTACCAACGGCCGTAATGGTAGAATGCCAAAGCATGAGGGCTTCCTCGATGAAGCGAAGATCCACCTGCTGACGGCCTACGTTTACAGCCTCTCGGCAGCGGAAAAACCTGCACAGTAAGGTAGAGCATGGAAGAAATTCCAAAGTGTCAAAAGACAATCTCGGTACTGTGGCCATCCTTCCTCACGGCAGGACTGGCCACGGTACTGTTTTTTGCCGCCTTTGACCCCGAATTCCTGTTACAGGAAACCCGTTTCGCTGACATTAGCCGGCTCGCTGCCTACAGCTGCGGTTTCTTCCTGTTCTGGTTACTGACCCTGACATCCTGCGCCCTGACCTGCTATTTCCGTAAACCCTGCATCGCACCCAGGGCGCCAGAGTCAGAATCTGATTAATCTGCCCCGGATCTACGGGACAGGTTTTTTCTGAATATACCGTAGTGGCCGACACACCGTTGTATCAGCCCATGTATTAATCAGGATTAGCTACCCACCATGAGCAACACACCAAACCCGGCAGACAAACCCTCAGCCAAACAGGCCGACGTGGAAAAGACCCTTTACGCGAAACGCGAGAAGATTTACCCACGCGAGGTACATGGTATCTTCGCCATGTGGCGGAGCATCAGCGTGTTCGCATTACTGGGCATTTACTACGTGACGCCATGGTTACAATACGAAGGCCGCCAGGCAGTTCTCCTCGACCTGCCGGCACGCAAGTTCTATGTCTTCGGCATTACCTTCTGGCCACAGGACTTCTTCTATTTCGCACTCCTGCTAATCGTGGCCGCCCTGTCGCTGTTCTTCTTTACCGCGATCGCCGGTCGGCTTTGGTGTGGCTATGCCTGTCCGCAAACCGTGTGGACCGAAATCTTCATGTGGATCGAGCGCAAGATCGAAGGTGATCGCCCCCAGCGTATGAAACTAGACAAGGCACCGTGGGCCGGTCACAAGGTGTTTGTCAAAAGCACCAAGCACTTCATCTGGATCGCGTTTGCCGCCTGGACCGGTTTCACCTTTGTCGGCTACTTCACACCGATCATGGATCTAGGTGCACGCATGGCCGATTTTTCACTGGGGGCGTGGGAGTGGTTCTGGGTAATATTCTACAGTTTCGCTACCTGGGGCAATGCCGGCTTCCTGCGTGAACAGGTCTGCATCTACATGTGCCCATACGCACGTTTCCAGAGCGCCATGTTCGACAAGGACACCCTGATCATATCCTATGACGAAAAGCGCGGTGAACCACGTGGTTCACGCAAGCGTGGCACTGACCCGAAAGAACAGGGCCTGGGAGATTGTATCGATTGCAGTTTGTGCGTACAGGTCTGTCCGACCGGTATCGATATTCGGGACGGCCTGCAATACCAGTGCATCGCCTGCTCGGCCTGTATTGATGTCTGCAACGGCGTCATGGACAAGATGGGCTATGCCCGTAACCTGATCCGCTACACCACGGAAAATGCCGATAATGGCAAACCCACGCATATCCTGCGGCCACGCGTGATTATCTACGCCACCATGTTGCTCGGTATTATGGTCGCCCTTGCCTGGGCCATTGCCACACGCATCCCGCTCGAGATGGATGTCATCCGTGATCGTAACCGCCTCTATCTGGAGACGGAGGAAGGCCTGATCGAGAACGTCTACACCCTCAAGATCATCAACATGGATGAATCCGCACACACCTATAGCCTCGACGTGCAAGGTATAGACGGCGTGCAGCTGGTACTCAAGGATCCGGATATACATGTCGATGCGGGCAAGGTGCGTGATGTCGCGTTGCGTGTTCAGGCAGACCCCTATGATCTGAAGAGTCGCAGTACCGAAATCAGCTTTACACTGCAGGCAACTGACAACGAAGACCTCGTTGTTGAGGAAGCCAGTCGTTTCCTTGGCCCAACCGGAGTACGTTAGTGGAATTATCAGCAAGTAAACCCTGGTACCGTGTACCCTTCGTCTGGATGTTGATCGCCATCCCGATGAGCGCCGTAGTCGGCGGCATCATTACTATCATCCTCGCTGTCAAAACCGACGATGGACTGGTCAAGGATGACTATTACACCTATGGCAAACAGATTAACCGGGTGCTGGCACGAGATCATGCCGCCACCGCTATTGGACTCCACAGCGCGATTCGTTTCGATATCGAGGCCAATACTGCAACGGTGAACCTGACCAGTCGTCACAACGCGGCACTGCCAGAACACGTGAACATGGAGCTATTGCACGCGACCCGTGCCGGTTATGACCGTATACTGACCCTGCAACGTACCCCCGCTGGCAACTATTTCGGCCTGTTACCGGAACTGGCCGAGGGCCACTGGCTCGTACAACTTTCTACTGATGAATGGCGCCTGTCCGGTGATCTGTACCTGCCCGGCGATACCGAAGTCATTATCGACAGCGGAATTTAGACCATTAACGCACCCGCAGAAACAAGCCTGGCACGAGTATTTTGCCCATAAGCCACAGCACGTCACTGAGAAGAGCAGCGCTCTCGTCATCACTGTTCAGATCACATGCACAGAACAGGTGGTACACCCCGGCATGCTTGGTGTCGGGCATGCTCGCAAACCCTATGCAGTGAAAGAAAACATAATTATGCCGCCCGGGTAATATTAGACAAGCTTCAGCTTCCGCTCATGACATAATTTTGTTGTTCCCTGCCCTTATCCTGCAGATTCTCCACTGTATCATTCATCAGCATCAAGACAGACTTCGTCCCGCTCACCACATCTTCATCGACCACGCATTTCTTCACAGATTTCTTTGAAGGGACTTCGAACATTGCCTTTTGCAGGATTGACTCCATAATGCTGCGCAGGCCTCTTGCCCCGGTACCCCTGTCCAGAGCCTGTACGGCGATCTGCCGCAGAGCATCCTGGGTAAATTCCAACTCTACATCGTCGTAGTGAAAAAGCTGTGTGTATTGTTTGAGCAGGGCATTTTTTGGTTGGGTAAGGATCTGTACGAGCGCATCTTCATCCAGTTGTTCCAAACCCGCAATGACAGGAAAACGGCCAATAAATTCCGGTATCAGACCGAAGTGTTTCAGGTCATCTGCATGGGTTTGCGTAAATATACCTTGTTCAGGCAGCTCTTCATCCTCGACATCCAGAGGAGCATGAAAGCCGATACCCGTCCTGGCCGGTTTTAACCTTGTTTCAATCAGGGACTCCATCCCGGAAAAGGCTCCGCCTGCAATAAAGAGTATATTTGTGGTATCGACAACCCTTTCTTCGGCCCGGTCACGGCTACCGCCCTTTTCCGAAAGTTTGACCTGCGTGCCTTCCACCATCTTCAACAGTGCCTGTTGTACGCCCTCACCAGAGACATCCCGGGTGGCATGTGAGGACTCACTACGGTGGGCCAACTTGTCGATCTCATCAATATAGACAACGCCCCATTCTGCCAATTCGACATTTCCCTCCGCCGCATCCAGCAGTCGCGAGATTATCGTCTCTACATCATCGCCTACGTAGCCGGCCTGCGTTAAGGTCGTGGCATCGGCAATCACAAATGGTACGCCCACGATCCTGGCCAGGGTACTGGCCAGCAGTGTCTTACCAGTGCCAGAAGGGCCGAGAAGCAATATATTCGATTTATCGATACTTATCTGACCGTCATCGGGATCAATATTGGTATGCTCACTGACAGCAACCAGGCGCTTGTAGTGGTTGTAGACCGCGACGGACAGGGTCTCCTTGGCGCTATCCTGGCCGATAATGTACTCGTCCAGTTTGTCCTTCATCTCCATTGGTGGTAACGGGTCTTGTAATGGCTTTGCCACTGCGCGCTTGCGTCCCCAGCTTCCGACAACCTGCCCTGCCAACTGCACGCATGACTCGCAGATATGACCTTCCTGACCAACGATCAGCGGTGTATCAGCCGAGTATGTGACACCACAGAAAGAACAACTGGGTATTTTTTCTTCGCTCATTTTGCACCTTTTCCCAATTCAGCCAACCATGCCTTTTGGCAATTCCTTATACGACGCTCTTCCAATACTGCTTTTATTTTCTCTTTTGCCTCAAAAAAAGATATTTTTTTGGGCAAATCTATCTTTTCGCAAAACAGAATATGAAAACCCACCTCAGTTTCCACTACGTCACTGATTTGATTCTCCTGCATTTGAAACAGGACTTCGTCCAGCTCAGGATACAGCATTCCTTTCTTCACTTTACCCAGCACTCCACCCTCTAACGCAGTTGGGCACTCTGAATTTTTCATTACCAGTTCCTCGAACAAGGAAGGGCTGGTTGTCAACTGGGCATGCAGCTTGTCGATACGCTGCCTGGCTTTATCACGCTGATTATCGGCATAGTCAGGATTAATCGTGATTAATAAATGACGTGCATGACGTATCTCGGGCACGTCAAAGCGATCCATGTGTAGTTGATAAAAGAGCTGGACATCAATATCGCTGATGTCGGCACCCCGTGATGCCACCTTGTTCATTACTGCATCAAACAGGAGTTCCCTGTGCAGGGCGCGATGAAGGGTATCCTCAGTCATTCCATTGGTATGAATATCATCCAGAAATTCATCGTAGTTGGGATAACGACCGGCCAGTTCCTTTATGGCGTTTTCCACCTGGGTTTGCTGGATGACGATTTCCTGTGCTTCACTACTGGCAAGAACTCTGGATTCCAGCTCCAATGTCTTATCGGCCTGCTTGCAGACGAGAGCGAGTTCTTCATCAGTAAGATCAACAACGCCCTTACTGTATTTCTCTACCGCCCCACGTAATACATGATAAGCATACTCGGGTGGACGTTGATCATCCGTTTTCTGAAGCTTGTGATTCATTGATGCCTCCAATCTACTTCACTCTGATCTTTGAATGAATCAAGAATCGTTTCGGGAACCTGGAGCGTACGCCCTGGAAAGCGGACATGGTATTGGACACCCCCAGGTAAATCACGTAGCACCTTTAATACCTCACCTTTCACACCCAGTTCAACAACGACTTCACCGTTCACCGACAGGGATTTGTTTGAGACAACCTTGTCCCTGAATTCAAAACGGCTGGGGTTCCAGTGATCGTCGCCACCGATCAATTCTTCTTCCCGACAACCGACAAGTTTGTCAGCCTCAACAAAATGCACCTTGTAGATAATCTGGTCCTGCAAATAGGTTCCTACATCCTGAACGTAACCAAGACTGCCGCGTTTAACCAGAAAGTCTCCGATTTCCAGGCCTGGATAGGTGCCATCGTTACGCACATTCCTGGTCAACCTGACCTCATCACCATACCCATACCGCGGTTTCATGCTTACACCTACAACTTGATGTCGCCGAGGGAAACAAAGGTGGTCTGCGGCTCTTGCATCTTGTAAATCTTCAACACCTTTTCCGTCTTGGCATCAGAATTAACGAAGTCCTCATAAGCACCACGCAACAGGTCCGTGTAGAGGGCACGCTGCTCCTCCTCCGACTCCGGCATGGCCTGTACCTCATTGAGGTAATCGTGATAGCGCTGCAGAATATGCAAGCGGTTCACATGTACCACACGCTGGTCATACTCAATGCCGAAGTAATCGAGAAAATCCTCGGCACTGCTAAGTTCTTCCAGATCAAGATCCAGTTCTATCTCTTCCATTATTCCGCTCCCTATACAGCGTCTAAACCTGTTTTACCAGCTTCAAGCCGACACTCTGTTTCTCATACTTTCTTGCAATATCGATCAACGGCCTCGCACCGAATTGATCCGACGCATCCAGTTCAGCAAGCTTATTGAGCCTCTCCATAGATTCAGGGATTTTGTGCATGCGTAACAAAATAAAACCTACAGCCTTCAGGACGTGCAGATAGAAACGTGTAAGCCCCATTGACACCATCACACCCTGACCCAGTTCATTAATATTCAACTTGTCCCAACTTTTGCGGAGTCCGAGCAATTTTCCGGATACTTCAAGGGCTTTCTCACCAATTACCAGTGCATCTGCCAGACGCTGCTTGTAATAAAAATACCTGTACAACGCGACAAGAACCGTCAGGTGGTTGGGCTCCTTGAAGTAGGCCCGCATCAAATACTGTTCAGCCTTCTCATCTCTGCCATGTTCTGATGCCCTGTCCAGCAGCGTCTGCACTTCTGATGAAAGCGGCTCATCGAAATACATCTTCTCACCTTCAAAATCTAAAAAATCCACTAGCAGCGTCCTCTAGGCAGTTCTTCTGTATGGCGCATCAGCTGACTCGCTGTCACCTTCACACACTTCAACGGCATTACACTCTTGACACTCTTTATCGAATTTCTCCATTTCCTCCGCACTAATAATGCCGGTCTCTACCTCCAGCAGGCGGATGCGCTCCACAAGGCAGGCAATAGCTTCAGCCACCGGATCAGGAATGAGGTGATGATTCAAATCCACACCATAGGGATTAAGTGAGGCCACTGCCTCGGTCTGAACCACCTTGCCGGGAATGCCGACAATAGTTTTTTGCGCAGGGACCGGTTTAATCACTACCGAGTTAGCCCCCACCTTGGCGCCGGCCCCGACAGTTATAGGACCAAGGATTTTGGCGCCGGCCCCCACTACCACACCATCTTCCAGTGTCGGATGGCGTTTGCCCTGACTCCAGGATGTGCCACCCAGCGTAACACCGTGATATAGCGTGACATCATCACCAATCTCGGCAGTCTCACCAATTACCACACCTGATCCATGGTCGATAAAAAAACGTCTGCCTATGGTGGCACCGGGGTGGATATCGATAGTGGTCCAGAACCGCGCCAGGTAGGAGAGCAGTCGTGCCAGGTATTTCCATTGCCGGCGCCACAAGACATTGGCCAGGCGATAAACAATAATCGCATGTACACCCGGGTAAGTGGTTAACACTTCCAGCCGGGAGCGGGCCGCCGGGTCGCGTTGAAATACACAGGTCACGTCATCACGTATCAGAGACCAGAATCCAGGTTTGACATCCTG